>JANMSC010000035.1:0-14050 GCA_031388885.1 Gemmatimonadales bacterium
GTTCTACCGGCTGTGGTACACCGTCATGCCGATGATGGACAAGGTGCGCGCGGCGGGGATGGCCTTCTTCCTTGTGGCACTTTGTGTGTGCGTCTGGGCGGGTCTCGGGATTGACCGGGTGCTGTCGGGGCAGGTGAGCGCACGCCGACTCTACATCCCGCTCGGCGCAATCGGCCTGATCGCGGTGCTCGGCGCCGTCGGTGCATTACAGGGCCTGGCCGAAGCGCTCGCCGGGCCGCAAGAGCACGTGCGCGCCGCGCTCGGGGCGAACGCCCCAGAGATGCGTGCAGGTGCGCTTCGACTCCTCCTCGTCACCGTGATCGGCGGCGGCGTGCTGCTCGCGATTCAACGGGGGATGCTGCGCGGCGCAGGCGCGGCGACGGCACTCATCGCGGTGGTGTTCGCCGACAACTGGTCGGTCCTTCGGAAATTTCCGGAGTGGCTTCCGCCGGGGGCCGTCGCGTTCGCCGACGATGACCTGACACTGACGATGAGGCAGGCGGCACTACCGTTCCGCGCCTTCGACCCGTCTGGCGGTGCGGCGGGCGCGCAGGTCTACGCCGGATCGTGGTTGATGGCGCGCCAGGTTCCAACGCTGTTCGGGTATCACGGCAACGAAAGCCGGTTCTTCGATGAGCTGTTCGGCACCAAGAACATCTGGACCAACCAGTTCTCAGCGCCGCTGCTCGACTTGTACGCCGTCCGATACATCGTGGCGAACCAGCCCGTTGAAGCCGTCGTTCAGGGGTACACGCCAAGGCTCGGGCCGGTGACGTTCCCGAACCTCACGTCACGCCGGGCACAGGCTGGATTTCTCTTCGAGCGCGACTCCGCTCCGAAGTGGGTTCGCGTTGTACCGGCAGCGGTGAAGGTGCCTGAAGCACAGATCATTCCGACGTTGATCGATCCACGATTCCCGACCAACAGCGTGGCGCTCTACTCCGACACCACCGCGGTCGATGCTGCTCCCCTCGCATCGATCCCGGCGCCATCCGACGTGACGCCGACCGTTGCGGCGTGGGCGCCGGGGGCGCTCACCGTGTCCTTGACTGGCGTCGACACCCGCACGACGTACCTGCTCGTTGCCGAGAACTGGTATCCCGGGTGGTCGGCGGTGGTGGATGGCGTGATGGTGCCGACGCTGCGCGCCAATTACGCCATGCTGAGTGTGCCGCTCCCGCCAGGCGCGAAACAGGTCGTGTTGACCTACACCACACCGGGGTACGCCACCGGCAAGTTGATTTCACTCGCTGCGCTGATCGGTGCGGTGGGGCTGGTTGGGGCCGGTCGCGTCCGCCGCCGGATCGCCGATGTCTGAGCGGGGCCTGATCGTCGTCCCGACGTACAACGAGTGCGAGAACCTGCCGCAGATCGTCCCGGCGATCCTCGCGGTGGATCGCCGGTTCGACGTGTTGGTGGTGGATGACGGGTCGCCCGATGGCACCGGAGACCTTGCCGACGCGATGGCTGCGGCCGACGCGCGAGTCAATGTGCTGCACCGCACGAGCAAAGACGGCCTGGGCCGGGCGTACCTCGCCGGGTTCGCATGGGCTCTGGAGCGCGAATACCAATGGATCTTCGAGATGGACGCCGACTTCTCGCACGACCCGAAGTTTCTGAGCGACCTCGTGGGTCGGATCGACGGCGCCGACGTCGTCGTGGGCTCGCGCTATGCAAGCGGAGTGAACGTGATCAACTGGCCGATGAGCCGGCTTTTGCTCTCATGGTTCGCAAACAAGTACGTGCGCTGGGTGACCAACCTCCCGCTCACCGACGCCACCGGCGGATTCAAGTGCTTTCGGCGCGAGGTGCTCGAGGCGATCCCGCTCGACCAGGTTCGCTCGAACGGCTATGCCTTTCAGGTCGAGATGAGCTACCGCGCCTGGAAAAAGGGTTTCGAGCTGGTCGAGGTGCCGATCGTCTTTGTGGATCGGATCGAAGGACACAGCAAGATGAACAAGCGGATCGTGCGCGAAGCCATCTGGATGGTCTGGTGGCTGCGGTTGCAGGGGCTGCTGGGGAGGCTGTCGTGACCGTGGTGTTTCACAAGATGACCGGGTCGGGCAACGATTTCGTCGT
Organism: Gemmatimonadales bacterium; assembly: GCA_031388885.1. GTDB lineage: Bacteria > Gemmatimonadota > Gemmatimonadetes > Gemmatimonadales > GWC2-71-9 > Palsa-1233. Next base: position 2,080 of record JANMSC010000035.1, read on the forward strand.
GCTCGACGGCCGGACGACATCGCTCGCCGCGTGGCCCGCCGAACGGATCGCCAGAATCTGCGACCGGCGCGACGGGGTAGGGGGCGACGGGCTGGTGCTCATCACGCCCGAGGGATCTGACACCGTGCGGATGATTTACTTCAACAGCGACGGGTCACGCGCCGACATGTGTGGCAATGCTGCCTTGTGCAGCACCAGATTGGCGGCTCGGCTCGAACTGGCCGACCCGGCTGGCATGACGCTCGTGACCGACGCCGCGGCGTTTCCGAGCCGCTGCGTCGGGGCTGGGCACCTCGCCGAGCTCAACCTCCCTGGTGTGGCTGTCCCGGTCCCGGTCCAGATCCCGACCATCGCCGGTGAACACAGCATCTCCCTCTGCGTCGTGGGCGTGCCTCATCTGGTCGCGGTGGTGGACGAGGTGGATGACGTCGACGTCGCGTATCGAGGTCGGGAATTGCGTCACCACGCCGGATGCGGACCGGCCGGCGCGAACGCAAACTTCATCTCCCGGACCTCACGTTCCACTGGAACTGGAACCAGTGAAACGTCCACGAACGGCAACCGACCTATCGCGCGAGGTGGTGAAACGTCGCCCGGCGACGGCACCGAAGCGGCGATCTGGGCAATCCGGACATTCGAGCGGGGCGTCGAGGGAGAAACACTGGCGTGCGGCACCGGGACCGTGGCTGCGGCGCTCGCTGTGGCGGCATCGGGCGCCGACACGCTGCCGCTCAGGTTCCGGTCGGGAAGCGGGCGGATCCTGTCGGTCCGAGCGATCGTCCAAGGGGATCGAGCGACGGGGATCTGGCTCTGTGGCGAAGGTCGGCTGGTGGCGGATGGGGTGTGGGTGGACTAAGCGAAGTGGGTGGGTTGGGCACACGCCGAGCCTTTCCCACACCTTTCCACGTGGCTACTTAACATAATACATCTTATACGTCATTTAGGATCACGCGTGCCTGAGCGTCGTCCGCTGAGGTGCAATGGCTTGTGGTGTATTGTGTTATGAAATCAGCCAACATTCATGAATGGCGCCGTGGACATCTCCGTGGCCATCGCGCACAAGAAATGCCGACCCCCTGCACCCAGGGGCCGGCCTGATCGCGATCTGGTGTGCGACGCATGCGTCGCACCTGTTATCGGGCTGCCTCGAGCTTGGCGTCCGCCGCATCGAACTGGCCCACCCTGGTTTCGCGTTTGGTCAGCCCGGCACATTCGTCATCGAGCTTGGCATAGGCGGCGGCATACTTGCGATGGAACGCCTCGTACGCGGCCAGCGATGTCCACCGATCGATCGTGATGTAGCGATCGGGTTCGTCCCGGCACGTGAGGAGCTCACTGCCGAGGTGACCCTCTCCCTTTGCGAGCAGACGCGTCCAAGGGCCCGAGCGACCGTAGGTCTTCTCGAATGAACGTTCCTGCCCTTGAGCGACCCCGAATTCCCAGATTATCACGTACATGGCATGCGCCCGGGCCAGCAGTGCCGACCGGCCCCGTAGTGCGTTGGCTCGCAGGTCAGAGGGCCCCGCGATTCATCTCGGCGAGGCGCACCTCTGCCTCGGTACGTGCTGCGGTCTCGCCAAACCTCGCGATGATATCGCGGTAGATCGTCTTCGCCTCGTCGGCCTTTCCGGCCAATCGGGACGCTCGCGCCGCGTCGAGCAAGTAGGTGGCTTTGAGGTACCCGGTGATTGCCTGATCGGCGGCCTTGCGATAGGCCGCGGCTGCCTCGACGAACTTGCCCGTGTTCTCGTACGCAGTCCCAAGCAACGCATTGGCCGGCGCGGCGTACGCCGCGGGCGGGCTGGCCTTGAGGAGGTCGTCGAGCGTGGCGATGGCGAGTTCGTCCTGACCGCCCACCAAACGCACCTGAACCAGGCCGAGCGACGCTTCGTGTGCCGCAGCCGTGCCAGCGTATGTCGTTGACACCTGTTCAAACTTTTGGGCCGCCAAGGGGAGGTTGCCTTGCTCCGCGGCATTCCGGGCGTCATCCAGCGCGCTGGCCGCAAAGGCTTCCTTGCGATTGCCGGCCGTGATCACGAACCAGGCCGCCAGTGCTGCGACGGCAACGATTGCCGCGACGATTCCGAAGATCCGGATCCGCTGGGGAGTCAGGAACGGCTTGTCAGAAAGTTCGAAGCGGTCGCTCGATGAGGTCGTCGTCGAAGTCGGTTCCACAGTCGTCGCCATGCTGCCTGTCGAGTAGGTAAGGGCCTGCCCCGTCTCGGGGCCCCGCAGTATCAAGCCCTCAAAGATCGCCGGATGGACCGGCAGACGCCAGCCCAGTCCACCACAATGCGGCTCGTCAAGCGCTTGTGCATCACTTCACCCCCACGGCGATCTCCTAGCATGAATGGAAAGTCAGTCCACTGGCGGCCGTGGCGCGTCGTGGCTGTCCTGGCGGTGGTGCTTGCCACGACCACCGTGGCGCGCTTGCGCCGCGACGCCGCCCAGCAGGCTCGCCCTGCCCTACCGCTACCGGTGTGGACCACCGATACCCAGCCGATCGCAGGATTCGCGAATCAGCTTGCGACTCCCCTCCGCGACGTCGACCTCCAGCTCGAGGTGTTCTCTCCGGGTGACGACGGAGGACCGGACCAGGTTCTGATCGAGCGGCCCATTGACCTTCGCGAATCAGGTGACGTCCGCCAGCTCCGGGATGACATGATCCGCCTCGCCACGTTGGGCGAGCAACAGCACGACTATCTGAAAGATCACGATGATCGGATCCGACCCTTCACCTTTGACTTACCGTCCAAGGGCAAGCGGCGCGCGTTGCGCGAAACGGTGACGTTGCTTGACCGGGTGATCGCCAGCGGCGCCACCGGTGCCGACTCGCTGCACCTGCTCGAGCTGGTGCACGCAGTGCAGAACTCCTTCCGCTACCCCGTCGAAAAACACCATCAGTTGTTCCCCGAAATCCTGCCGGAACTTCTGCTCCAGATCCGCCGCCACGTCACAGTTCCAGTCAGCCCCGCCAGGCAATCCACGCTCGAGCCGGACGCGTCGTCATTCTGGCACCCGACCGGACCGATTGCTCAACGCGAGCTCTTCATCGGCTTCCGACGGGACTCGCTGCCGCGATACGATCGCGACGACTGCGAATATGTCGGACCCAAGACTGGCTGGGGTGCGCACCCGGGGTTCGACGTCCAGTGTGGTGAGCTGAAGTTCCGCTTCAACCTCGGCGACGAACGATATGGTGGGCCATTCAACTCCCGGCTATTCGATGCACTCGGTTACAACGTTGCTCCGATCGACGCAGTGCCGTCGCTGCGGCTCCGGTACGACCGTCTGGCGTTGTCGCAGTACAACTCGCGACGGCTGCTCACCATGCAAGCCAAGCTCCTGTTCTTGCCACTCACGACCCGCACGATCACCGACATCGAAAGCCCGTTTGATCGAATCGCGTATGCCATCCTGCGCGACGGCACCCGCGTCGGTGGTCACCAACTCGGGATCCAGCTGCTGCGTGACACCACGGTGATCGATGGTCAGCGTCGACCCGAGGCGGTTGACAGCAACTACAACATTGCGTTCGAGCGCACCATCGAGACGTTGGTGTGGCAGCCGGGAACCGCCGAGGCAGACGACGACGACCTCAACGCGATCGGTGCATGGGACTACGACCAGCTCGATCACGCAGCCCGACGTGAAGTACGATCGCTCTTCGTGCTTGGCGCGTGGCTCGATCAGTTCAACCTGCGGTGGGAGAACACTCGACTTGCCTACCGAAAGGACGACTCCGACTGGACCCTCGTTCACCTGATGAGCGATGTCGGCAGCGGCCTCGGCCTGGCACGCGACCTGGCCCACACAAGAAACTCCGACATCGACGCCATGCTTTGGGAGGTCACCGAACGCAAGCAGGACGGCAGCGTGCGGTTCAGCGGGTATGCGAGCAGCATGGAAAATCGGGCCTTCTCGCAGGTGACTGCCGACGACGCCCAATGGATGCTGCGACGCATCGGATCGTTCACCGACCAGCAGATTCTCGCCGCACTGGTTGCGACCGGAATGTCCGCTGCGGAGGTCCGCCTCGCCCTTGAGAAACTGCTTTCAAAGCGGCAACGGATGATTGAAGACTTCAGGATGGGGAGCGAGTTCCCTGCCCTCATGGCACGGGTAACCGATCGCATGCTCGATTTCGATCCGCGTGTCGCCGGAGCACTCGACGCGGTCACGGTGCACACACGCAGCGGATCCATCGTGCCGTTGACCGGCCAGTGGGGGGTGCGGTCCGGGCGGCTGGTCAGGCTCCCGTGACCAACGGGGAGGTTACAGTTGCCACGAGTCACCCAGCGCCCATAACAGCACGCCAACCGTCATCGCGATCGCGAACAGGTACCCCAGCGTCACGAGCGACCACTCGGTGATGCGCAGCCAGCGCGACGGATGTTCCTGTGCCCGGTGCTCGACCAGGCCCCAGCCGGCGACACTGCCGACCGCGCCGAAGAGGGCAGCGAGCGGCCACAGCGGCGCTCGCACGAGCACCAGGAGCAGGCCGGTTGCGATCGCGCCCAGCAGCGCCAAGCGCAGGCGATCGTTTGGCGTCCGCGACGCGACGCGCGTGAGGTACGCATACAGCGATTCTGGATCGGTCACGGCACCCCCGCGCGAGCATCGGGCGACTCGCCAGCGATTGGCGCTGGCGTCGCCGCCGCCAGTCAATCTCAGCCGGTAGGCACGATTCCACAACTCGGTCAGGGGTCCGCCGGCGCTCGGCTCGATTGTGCAACGCGGTCGCTCGCCGTCGTCGCCATACGGGGAGATCTTACCCTGTTCCAGGCACACGAGGCGGTGATGCGCCGGATGGCCGACAACGGTGGCAAGGTCCCGGCAGACCTGCTCGATTGAGCTGCGTTCCACGTTGGGAACGGCCCGGCACCACTACCAATCCGGGGCGCCGGGCCCTACGTTTTCCGGGCTCAGGAACGGGGTGCATGTTGGTCGGAAACGCGAACCGAGGTTCAGCCCGCGTCGCACTGCTGCTTGGTGTCGCCGCGTCGGGATGCGGCGCGGCGACGCAGCCACCATCGTCGCAGCCCGAGGTCGTGGCTGTCGCGCCCTCGCGTCCGCGCCACACGCCAGCCGATGTGCGGTTCATGCAGGGCATGATCGCCCACCACGCGCAGGCACTTGTCATGGCTCGTTGGGTGCCCGGCCGCAGCACGCGGACCGACCTCGGCATTCTCGGCGAGCGGATGATTGTGTCGCAAGAGGACGAGATCGACATCATGCGCCAGTGGTTGCGTGATCGCGGCGAGACCGTTCCCGATACGGGTGCGGTCCATAATCACGCCGGGATGAACATGTCCGGTGCAGCGTCGGCCGTGCCCGGCATGGTCACGCCAATGCAACTCGAGCAACTCGAGCGGGCGCGCGGCAGTGAGTTCGACCGCCTGTTCCTCACGTTCATGATCCAGCACCACACTGGTGCCGTGACCATGGTCGACCAGCTGTTCAGCACCTATGGCGCGGGCCAGGACGACATGATCTTCAAGTTTGCGTCCGACGTCGCGGCCGACCAGACCAGCGAGATCGACCGGATGCGCGCGATTCTCAGTACGATCTCCCGCATGCCGGCACGTCAGTGATGCCTTCCCTCTCCGACCTCCACAGGAACCAGTCATGACATCCTCATCGCTTCACCAGCGTTTGGCATTGAGCCCCGTTTGGGCTGTTGCCGTCCTCGTCGCGACTGGCTGTTCCACCTCGATGTCGCCTCCTGCCACGACCCCCGTGCCGGCTGGCGGCGTGGCCGGGACCGACCCGCGCGTGGGGCTCCGTGCCGGAGAGTGGGACGCGGCCGAGGCGAGCTGGAACATGACGCTCCTTTCCACCACGCGGCCATCGGAACAGTTTCTCGGGTCCACCAATTCCGATTTGGCGTTCAGCGGCAAGTACGCCATCCAGGGGAATTACAACGGATTTCAGACGTGGGACATTTCCGTCCCGTCGAAGCCGACACTGGCGATGGCCTATCTCTGCCCCGCCTCGCAGAGCGACGTGTCGGCATACAAGAACCTCCTGTTCGTGTCGGGCGAGGGCAATGCCGGCCGGGTGGACTGCGGCATCCAGGGCGTGCCCGACACGGTCAGCCCCGACCGGTTACGTGGCATCAGGATCTTCGATGCCACCGACATGAAGAACCCGAAATACGTTGCCAATGTCCAGACATGTCGTGGCTCGCACACTCACACCGTGGTCACGGATCCAGCCGACAAGGAGAACGTGTACATCTACGTCTCAGGGTCGGCACGGGTTCGGTCACCGAAGGAGCTTCCGGGGTGCGTCGCAAGTCCGGATGATCCCAACACGGCGCTGTTCCGGATCGAAGTCATCAAGGTGCCGCTCGCCGATCCGTCGAAGGCAGCGATCGTCTCATCGCCGCGCATCTTCGCGAGCGCATCGGGAGTCGCCGACGGCCTGCGCGACATCCCGCGTCGTGGGCCGCAGCCGGCCCTCGCGCCGGATGCCCCGCCGCGTCGCGGCCTGACGCAATGCCACGACATCACCGTGTACCCGGCGATCGGGCTGGCCGGCGGAGCGTGCGAGGGGATGGGCCTGCTGCTCGACATCCGTGACGTGGACAACCCGAAGCGGATTGACGCCGTCGCCGACTCGAACTTCTCGTACTGGCACTCGGCAACATTCAACAATGAGGGCACGCAGGTGCTCTTCTCCGACGAATGGGGCGGCGGTGGCGCGCCACGGTGTCGAGTGACCGACCGCATGGAGTGGGGCGCCAACGCGATCTTCGCGATCGAGAACAAGCGGATGGTGTTCAGGAGCTACTACAAGATGCCAGCGGCGCAGACGTCGCTCGAGAACTGCGTGGCCCACAACGGATCGCTGATCCCCGTGCCCGGCCGCGATATCATGGTGCAGGCGTGGTACCAGGGCGGCATCTCGGTGTTCGACTGGACCGACCCGGCCAACCCGCGTGAGATCGCCTACTTCGATCGCGGTCCTGCGGATTCGACCAGGATGGGTGCTGGGGGCCATTGGTCGTCCTACTGGTACAACGGCTACATCGTCGGGTCGGAAATCGCGCGAGGCCTCGACATCTTCCAGCTGACGCCGAGCGCCTGGCTGACCCAGAACGAGATTGACGCGGCGAAGCTGGTGCAGCTCGAGTATTTCAACGCGCAGGAGCAGCCAAAGTTCGTGTGGCCAGCGAATGCGGTGGTAGCGCGAGCGTACCTCGACCAGCTGGCACGGTCGAATGGACTTCCTGCGGCTCGGATTGCCGCGGCACGGGCCGCGATCGGGAACGCCGAACGGGCATCGGGCCAGGCCCGGCGGAACGCGTACGCGTCCCTCGCGGCGCGACTCCATGTGGACGCCAGCGGTGCGGCGGCCGAGGCCAAGGTGCATGCGCTGGCGACGGTGGTGGGTGAACTGGCGAAGTAGTCACACAAAGACACGAAGAGCACGAAGTGTTCACGCAGAGCCGCGAAGGAAACCGAGAGCCGCGGAGGGCGTAAAGCGTAGGGTGCTCTCTCGCTCCAACTCAAGAGGATGACCATGACCCGTGTTCACAGCATTCCAGTTTTTGCAGGGATCCTGATGGTTGTCGGCTGCGCCAGCTCGCCTCGCGCCGCCGATACACCACCGGCAGCCGACGCCGCGCCGTCCCAGGAGGTCTCGCAGAAGGTCGTGGGTGGCGGCATCATGGTCGCCGGTTGGTCGGGCCAGATCGACGCCAAGGAAACGGCCGCGGGTCAGGTGCTGGCCAACTCGAAGCTCGACCAGATGGGTAGCGCGCTGCATGTCACGACCGGCCCGGCGGTGGTGTACTGGAACACCGCCGGCAAGGCGACCGGCAACTACACCGTGCAAGCAACATTTACGGAGCCGAAGTTCATGGCCCTCAACGATCACCCGCATCCGTATGGCATCGCGATTGGTGGCAACGACATGGGCACCGACAAGCAGAGCTACCTCTACTGCGCAGCCTATGGCACGGGCAACTTCATCGTGCGCGGGTTTGGCCCGGCGTCATTCCAGCTGAACGGTCGTGGTACGCCCCACGAAGCGGTCCACAAGGCCACAGCCAAGGGGGAGCCGGTGACCAACCGAATCGCGATCACGGTCAAGGGCGACAAGGTGTCGTGCGCGATCAACGGCACCACGGTCGCGGAGTACGACAAGGCAGCGGTAGTTGGAGAAGGCAAGCTGAAGTCGACCGACGGCATGTACGGCATGCGTTTCGGGCACAACACCGAGGCGATGGTGTCGGGGTTGACGATGGTGAAGCAGTAGAAGGTCGGCAGTTGACCTAGGAATCCGACAGTCGCCAGCGACTGCGTGGGCAGTAACAGGTATCGGGGTGTGGGAGGAGGCCGGTATCCGTTTCGGGTGTCGGCCTTCGTCGGGCCTACGTCGCGACCGGGATTCGAATGGACACCGTCGTGCCGGAATTGGCGCCGCTGTCAATGGCGATGGTTCCGCCGTGCGCCAGGACGATCTGTCGCGCCACCGAGAGTCCGAGCCCGGTTCCGTCTTTCTTGGTCGAGTAGAACGGGTCGAACACCATGTCGAGACGGTCCTTGGCGATCCCGGGTCCGGAGTCCCAGATATCGACGTGCGCCCGACCAGTCCGGGTTGACGCTGTTACCCCAGCTCTCCCATCGCGACCAAGGGCTTGGGCAGCATTCAGGAGAATGTTGAGGAACAGCTGTTCGAGGGCTGCCTCGTCGCCTCGGACTGGAAGCGCCGCGCTGGCGATCTCTACTTGCTCGAGCGCCGCGCCACCCTGTTCAAACGAAGGCATCGCGACCTCGATTGCGCGCTGCAGCGGAACTCGCAGGTCGACGATGTCGGCGGCGATGTTGCCGCTCCGCGCGATGCGGAGTGCGCCGCTGACGGTGTGGTCAAGGCGCTCGACCTCACGCAACGCCCGGCCCACCTGAACCCGGAGCGGCGAATCGCCAGGGAGCTTCTCGTCCACCCGCTGGAGGTCGATCCGCATAGAGGTAAGCGGATTGCGGACCTCGTGCGCGAGCGACGCGGCGAACTCCCCGACCGCCACCAGTGCCTCTCGCTGCGATAATTGCCGCAAGGTGGTTCGCAGGCTCTGTGTCATGGCATTGAACGCCCGGCCAACTCGGCTGACCTCGTCATCGCTCCGATCGGACACCCGCCGCTCGAGATCACCGGCAGCAACTGCATCGGTCGCCAGTACAAGTTCTTCCAGCGACCGCGTGAGGCGGGTGATGAGCAGCGTTGCCACGCCGATCGTGATCGCGGCAACGTTGATGATCGCAAGGGTCCCCTTGTCGGCCGCCTGCTTGAACGGGAGCGTGTATGCGGTGAGCGGCGCCGCCGCGATGATGGTCACGGCCGGTTCGTCGATGGCCTTGCGCCTCACGATCCAGCGCTCGCCGTCGAGCGAAAATCCGTTCTGGTGCATCAGGCCCTCGTCGAACGGCAGCGTGACGAGCGCCGCGCCGGTCGTGCGGTCGATGACCTGAAGGACCGCGTCCACGCCCCAGGCACCGTCGGGACCGATCGGCACGAGACTCCAGAGTGAGAGCCGGGATTCGACGCGGCCGATCGTGGTGCGCCCGTCTGTCCCGTACACCGGCACCACGATCGGAAGTTCCATTCCGGCCAGCGTGCTCTCTCGTACGTCGCGTGTGCGCCCCACGACAGGACTGCCCTCGTCCAGGACGGTCCACTCCGTCTCCGCGTTCATGCCCACCAGCACAACGGGCGACGTCAACGCTTGACGCAGTGCGTTCCGGTCGGCGGCCGAACGAACGACCACCGCCGCGCTGGACGCCTGGCGGCCCCGGCGCGGGCTGCTGGACAGCAAGGCGCTGCGGACGGCCGAGTCCCGGGCGATATGACGCATCTCGGCCTGCAATGCCGTCCATCGCGTTGAAGCATCGCTGGCGACATGATCCAGGGCGGCGTCGAGTCGCGTGTCGAGCACGCTCTCGCCGGATCGAGCGATCGAGTTACTGAGCCACAGGCCGGTAAGCGCCAGCGGCACGAGTACCCCGCCAAGCACAAGGAGGAGAAAACGGGATCGTAGCGACCGCAATCCGGGCAACTTCATGGTCGGAAGTGGGGCATCAGGCCAATCCGTGCTTACGCAGCAGGCGGTCGAGTCGAGGACGCGAGACTCCGAGGGCTCGCGCAGTTTTTGCCTTGTGGCCGTGAAACGTCGCAAGCACGCGCTCGACATGATCACGTTCCAGCGTCTCGAGCGTCGGGAGCAGTGCGGCCGTGCCGGCGGTCGCAACGCCCAGCTGCACGTGCTCTGCATGAATCACGTTGCCGCTCGCCAGCACCATGGCCCGCATCAGGCAGTTCTCGAGCTCACGCACGTTGCCGGGCCAAGAGTGCGCGACCAGGGCGGCCGTTGCGTCTTCCGAGAGAACGGACAGCGGGCGGCCCAGCGCGTCTGATGCTCGTGACAGGAGGTGCTGCGCCAGCAGCGGGATGTCAGCTGGTCGCTGTCGCAGTGGCGGCACCTCGATGTCGACGACTCTGAGCCGATAGTACAAATCTGCACGAAACCCTCCGTCCGCCACGAGTGCTTCGAGGTTTCGGTGGGTCGCGGCGAGTACCCGCGCTGCGCTGCGCTCAGGCCGCTCAGCTCCGACTGGATAGTACTCGCGCTCCTGCAGCACCCGCAGCAGCTTTGCCTGCAGATCGGCGGTGGTGTCACCGATTTCGTCGAGAAATATCGAGCCCTTCCCCGCCAAAGCGAATCGGCCGCGTCGATCGGCAGTCGCGCCCGTGAACGATCCGCGCACGTGACCGAACAGCTCCGATTCAAGCAAGTTTGGAGGCAGTGCAGCACAATTGACCGCAACGAACGGTGCACTTGAGTCGTCAGAGTTTGCGTGGATCGCCCGGGCGATGAGCTCCTTGCCCGTCCCGGTTTCGCCACGAATGAGCACCGTGGCGCGACTGCCCGCGGCCTGCCCGATCCGCTTGAACACGCTGACCATGCCCGGATCACGTCCCACGAGCCCTCGCGAGTGGTCTGCGGGGATGCTCGCGGCAACGTCCGTCGTTGTCCGGTGACGGCCGCGTAGGCGGCGATCACTGAATACTGCGGCGAGCACGCGGCGTAGCGCGACGAGTTCGAGCGGTTTCACCAGAAACTCAAGCGCGCCTTCACGCATTCCGGCCACCACCGTCGGCATGTCGTCATACGCCGTCATCAGCACTACGTCGATGCCCGTCCCACGTTCCCGCAATAGGCGAAGCAGCGCGATGCCGTCGAGACCCGGCATCTTGATATCCGAGAGCACGACGTCAACCCCGCCCGCGCCGATGACCGCGAGTGCACTCTCTGCGCTGTCGGTCGTGCGAATAGCGAATTCCTCGTCGGCAAGGGCGTCGGCGAGGGACTCGCGGATGGTCGCGTCGTCGTCAACGATGAGCAAGGATGGCATCCACGACTATAGGTGGTGACGCCACCGACGGCCAGTAGGTCGTTGCCGTCCTTTCGGCCAGCATCCGCCCAACCGCGGCTGCGACGAGCGCAGGTTGCTCTTCATGCAGGTAGGAACCCGCCCCGGGGACCACCTCGACGGAAAACGCTCTCACGCCGCGCCGCAGATGGCCCAACTCGATCTCGTCGACCCCCCCGGCGTGCTGGGCACCGCCGACCATCAGCAACACGGGGCAGCGCACTTCGCCGAGACGGTCGCGAAGCGACACCGCTTCGCGAGATGCTGCCATCGCCTTGAAGGCGTGAAGTGTCGGCCCGACATTCGCCGTCGCGTGGCCGGTGTATTCGGCGATCACCTCATCAGTGACCCAGGAGGCATCACCCGACGATTGGATCAGGGATGAACGAACCTTCGAGCGAACCAGTCCTGCCCCTCCGACGAGCCGAATTAGCGGTGCCATCGACATCGCCCGGCGAAATCCCGGTGTCGCAGCCGCCTCGGCGGCACCACCCTCCAGCGACACAACCGAGCGCACCAGCCCAGGCCGTCGCAAT
>JANMSC010000055.1:0-2164 GCA_031388885.1 Gemmatimonadales bacterium
TGCCAACCACGCGGGTACGACCCCGATGGACGAGCGCCAGGACGCATTGCTGGCGGCCGCGCGTTTCACGGTGGCGGTCAACGACACCGTCCGTGCGGAGGCCGGTCGCCAGGTGGCGACCGTGGGGCGTCTCGTGGCTTCGCCCAACACGCGCAACGTCATCCCCGGACGGATCGAGCTGACCGTGGACCTGCGCGATCTCGACGCCGCGAAACTCGATCGCCTCGAGGCACGGCTCCGTCAGCTAGCCGTGGAGATCGGCCGTGCGTCCGGCACGACGTTCCGGGTGACACAGGCGGTCGCAAGCGCGCCGGCGATGGCTGACACGAGGATGATGGAGTGGATCGACCAGAGCGCGGCCGCGCTTGGCCTGCCGAGTCAGCGGATGCCGAGCGGGGCGGGCCACGACGCGCAGGAGATCGCGCACATCGCGCCGATGGCCATGATCTTCGTGCCCAGCGTGAGGGGCATCAGCCACTCGCCCCGCGAGTTCACGAAGGCCGAGGACGTCGCAAGCGGCGTCGACGTGTTGCTGAACGCCGTCGTGCGCGCCGATCAGGGCTGAGGCGAAGGGCGGGACGAAGCGTCACAACCGAGAGCAGCAACGACGCGACGTACGGTCGGTCGTTGACGTACTGATCCTCAGCACCGCCCTTCCCGCCGCGGCCGCGCACCATTCCCACGGGGTCGATGTCGAGCAAGACGGCCGCAGTGCAGGCATCGTCGGTCGCCTCCTGGTAGAAGACCGTTGCGTTGCCGAACGGGAACTCCAGCGTGTGAACGTGTTCAGGATGCTTGTGCAGCAGGAATCCGAGGTCAGTGGCCGGCTAGTGGGTCGTTCGGATGGTCTCGAGCATCTGGTGGCTTTGTCAAGTCACGTCGCGATTCTTGCCCGGGAGGGTACTCGCCTCAGGGCTGAACTGGTACAATTCACGTATGAAGCGCGAAGCAGCAGAGATTCTAAAGGACGCATTGGCGCTCCCTGCTGAGGCACGCGCGGCCCTTGCGGGTCGTTGCTCGACAGCCTCGACACCGAACGAGGTGGACGAAGACGCAGAGGCCGCGTGGGCAGCGGAGGTGAGCCGGCGCGTAGGGGAGCTTGATAGCGGTATGGTGCAGACCATCCCCTGGGCAGAAGTCCGTCGCCGACTTACCGCTCGGTGATCTCCCAGTTCGCGGTCGAGGTCCATCCGCTCGCCACGGATAAAGTCGAGGCCGCCGAGCGGTGGTACCGCGAACGCAACGAGGCTGCGTCGATACGGTTTCGGCACGAGCTCGATCGGGCTGTCGACTGATTTCCGAGCGCCCTGAAGCCGGTCCTTCCTTACGTTGGTAATACGAGGCGCGTTCTGCTGCGCCGCTTTCCCTTTTTCGTTGTGTATCGCGTGCTCGCCGAGCGGGTGCAGATCGCAGCCGTGGCGCATGCGGGCCGGCGGCCCGCATAATGGCGGGGGCGCTGACCGAGGGCGTACATGGTGCAGAGATCGAAGCCCCGACCTCAACAGCGTCAATCATTCAAGAGAGCTCGTCAGCGTGCTCTGGTGAGACTCGCGAAAGGGCTTGACCTACAGTGGACGCCTCCCAGCGCTCGGGAGCACGTCCACGAACGTGGTCCGCGGCGCACAGGTGGCTCATGAATCGCGAGACGGCGGAAGGCTGCACGATACTTCGCGGACTGGTTGGCTCAACGGTGCACGGCCTCAACGTGAATGATGGCATCGAAGACCGTGACGAGATGGGCATCTGCGTCGAACCGCTCGAGCACGCGATGGCGCTATGGGATCCGTTCGAGCAGTTCATCTACCGTTCAGCCGCAGAACGTGAGGGGCGGGAGAATGCGCGAAGCACCGCGGGTGATCTCGATCTCGCCATCTACAGTCTTCGCAAGTGGATGCGGTTGGCACTCAAGGGGAACCCGACGATCCTCCTCCTGCTGTTCACCCCAGAAGACCAATTAGTCTCCTGTGACCAGCACGGATCGGAGCTGCGCACGCTCACGCCGGCGATCATCTCGCGGCGCGTACAGGGACCCTTCCTCGGGTATCTGCAAGCGCAGAAGCAGCGCCTGACTGGCGAGCGCGGGCAGAAGCGAATTCATCGGCCTGAGCTCGAGGAGATGTATGGCTTTGACACCAAGTACGCCATGCACATGCTGCGACTTGGA
>JANMSC010000068.1:0-6552 GCA_031388885.1 Gemmatimonadales bacterium
TGGACCACGGCGGAGCGCGCCTTCGCCAGGAGCATCGCGATGGACGCGACCAATGCCCGGCCCCACGACTACTACGCGTGGTTCCTGGTCTCGATGGGACGCTACGACGAAGCCGTCGCGCAGGCCCAGCGGGCTCAGCAGCTCGATCCTGTGTCGGTGGAAGCCAGCCAGGTCCTCGGCATGGTGCTCGTCCTGGCGCATCGGTACGACCAGGCGATCGGGCAATTGCGCACGGCCATCGATCTCGACCCGACCTATTCCTATGCTCACGCCTTTCTGGGCCAGGCGTACGAGCTGACGGGGAGAATGCCAGAGGCGATGCCCGCGTATCAGAAAGCCGTCGAGCTCGACCCGGACAACGCCGAGAACTGGGCAAATCTCGGGCATGCATACGCGGTGTCGGGCAACCCGGCGCGAGCGCGACAGATCATCAGTGATCTGAAGGCGACGTCCACACGGAGTTACGTCGGGCCGTACTACATCGCCCTGATCTACGCCGGCCTGGGGGATAGGGATGAGGCCTTCGCATGGCTCAATCGGGCCTACGAGGATGGCTCGGCCTTGCTTCATCTCTACATGGTCAATGACGCTCGGTGGGATCGGCTGCACTCCGACCCCCGCTACGCGGCGGCGGTCAAGCGGATCGGATTGCCGATGCCCGCACCTGCAGCGAATCAATGAGCGCGCTCGAGCGCCTCCGGGCAAGCCTCGCCGACCGCTACCGCCTCGAACGCGAGCTCGGTGCCGGCGGGATGGCGACGGTCTATCTCGCACACGACCTCAAGCACCAGCGCGATGTCGCGATCAAGGTGCTGCATCCTGATCTCGGTGCGGCACTCGGCGCCGAACGCTTCCTGAGCGAGATTCGCACCACCGCACGACTGCAGCACCCGCATATCCTGCCGCTGCTTGACTCGGGCGAAGCTGACGGCCTGCTCTACTACGTGATGCCGCTCGTCACGGGCGAAACCTTGCGCGCGCGCCTCGAACGCGAGCATCAACTGCCGATCGATGATGCCTTGCGGATCGCGCGAGAAGTTGCCGACGCCCTTGGCTACGCGCACGGGCACGGCGTCATCCACCGCGACATCAAACCCGAGAACATCCTGCTGCAGGACGGCCACGCGCTCGTAGCCGACTTCGGTATCGCCCTCGCGGTGCAGACGGCCGGTGGTCAGCGGATGACCCAGACCGGCCTCTCCCTCGGCACGCCCCAGTACATGAGTCCGGAACAGGCGATGGGTGAGCGCGCCATCGATGCGCGCAGCGACATCTATGCGCTCGGTGCGGTCACCTACGAAATGCTCGCAGGCGATCCGCCGTTCACGGGATCGAGCGTGCAGGCGATTGTCGCGAAGGTAATGACTGAGCGACCATCACCGATCAGTACGGTGCGCGATACCGTGCCTGCGCATGTCGAAGCTGCTGTATTCACGGCGCTCGCGAAACTGCCAGCCGATCGCTTCGCGACCGCCCCCGCATTTGCCGCAGCGCTCCAGTCGTCGAGTGGATTCACCGCGGCACGCCCAGTGGCGCAGCCGAACGCGAGAGGGCGACAGCGCTCCATGCTGGTCGCCGGCGTCGTGACCCTGGCGGTGGCGCTGGCATTCCTGGCCGGACGCAGCATGCAGCGTGGCGACACCACGGCCGTCACGCGGTTCGGTCGTGCCGTGCAGGTCACCTGGGAACCTGGGCTTGAGATTACCCCCGCCGTTTCACCCGACGGCAAACTGGTCGCCTACTCGGCTGGCAACGGCACCCAGAGCACCATCTACGTGCGGCCGGTTGCAGGCGGGCGCGCAGTGGCGCTCACCGCCGATTCGATCGCGGTCGAAACGCACCCCGAGTGGTCCCGTGATGGCACACGGATTCTCTTTGTCCGCAACGGCCAGGTGTTCAGCGCGCCATCTGGCGGCGGGCCACCACGGCAAGAGGCTCCCCGGAACGATGGCCGCATCGAATCTGCGACGTGGTCGCCCGATGAACAACGGATTGCGTACAGCACCGAAGACTCGATTTTTGTACATGAGGCCACCGGCGTCTCTCGTCCACTCGCGGCCGTTTTTCAAGCAACCCTCTGCACTTGGGGCCCCCGCGATCAGATCGCCTGTGCCATGGGGAATCGCCTCTACCTCCGCCCAGGCCTCGGCTTCGGCAATATCGCGCCGAGCTGGGTCGCCGTCATCAATGCCAACAATGGGCACGTCAGTGCGGTCACCGACAGCAGCTCCAGCAGTCAGGCGCCCCGCTGGTCCAGCGACGGGCGCACGCTCTTCTATCTGTCGAACGCGCTCGGCCTGCCAGATATCTACGCGGTTCCGGTGAGCGATCGCGGCAGGGCAGAGGGCACGCCGCGACGGCTCACGGTGGGACTCAACGTCTCTTCATTCTCCCTCTCTGCCGACGACACGCAACTTGCCTACGCGGTGATGACGGCGAGCGCGAACATCTGGTCGCAACCGTGGACCGCTCGGGCGCTCCCCGCTGGATCACGACCGACACAGGTGACCTTCGGACAGCAGACCATTGAAAACGTCGCCATCTCTCTCGATGGCCGGTGGTTGTTCTACGATTCCGATCTTGCCGGCAATCCAGACCTCTACCGCATGGCGCTGCCGTCGGGCGTGCCCGAGCGGCTCACATCAGAGCAGACGCCCGAGTTTGCACCTGACATCTCGCCGGACGGGCGTCGTGTCGCGTTTCACTCCTGGCGCAGCAGTTCGCGCGACATCTATGTCCTGCCACTCGATGGCGGGCCGGTTGAGCGTGTGACCGACACCCCGCTGCAGGAGGGTCTCCCGCTCTGGTCGCCCGATGGCCATGGCCTGATGTTCGTCGACTTGGCGGCTTCTGGAGGGGTGTACATCAGTCGTCGGGGTGATGACGGCACGTGGCAGACCCGCACCAGGCTCCCCGAGGGTCACTGGGCGCGGTGGTCGCCCGACGGCGCGTCGATCTCCTATGCGACGCTTCTGCTGGGCGGTGCGCTGCGCGTCCTCACCGCGGATAGTGGTGCGCCGCGCAAACTCTACGACGAGACGCGCCCGGGAACTCCGCTCGCCGAGACTTCCTTCTGGAGCGACGACGGTCGTGCCATCTACTTCAAGAGCCACACCGCCAGTGGTGCATCGGCAATCTGGTCGGTCCCCGCAGGTGGCGGCACGCCACAACACGTACTCGATCTGGGCGACGAACGACTCCGCTCCGACCGCTACGGCTTCCGCATCGCACAGGGCCGGCTCTACTTCACCCTCAACGATCGCCAGAGCAACGTCTGGGTGATGGAGATGACGCGGTGACGTTGTCGGCGCTACATCACCCTTCTCGTGCCAATGTTCCGAAGCATGACGATCGAGTCTGCGCCGGTGGTCGTGTACCGCGCGGTGGTGGTTCCGCTCAACGAACCGCCTGAGAGGCGGTAGACCGACGAGGTCCGCACTCGCACGCCCTTGCGGAGGACGCTCTCGTACTCCGGTGCCTCGGACATGACGCTGTCACCCGACACGGTGATGCGCAGCGTCAGCGGGTCACGACCGGGGAGTTGCAACACCCATCCGGCGGTATCGGCGGTCGCGGTCAGTGTCCCGGTCGTCAGGACGCTGTCACTGCCCGTCCCCATGATCTGCAGGTCCCAGGTCCCGGCGACCGACGCGAGGTCGATTGAGGCGGTGGGCGGAGCCGGGACTACTATGGGAGGCTCCTCTTCCTTCTTGGCACACGCGGCCACGATCACGAGCGTGAGGGTAAGGGCAATGCGTCGCATGTGATTCTCCGAGCGAGGGACAGTGGATCGAGCGTGACGTACACGGCGTGACGCTGCGAACATACGGTCAGGTTGGCGTGGGCGTAAGCCGAGGGCCGGATCTTCGCCGCCGGCCTCCAACTCGCGATACATTGACACTGTACATGCATGCATGCTATATCTACATGCATGGTGAAGCCTCCGCGACGGGTCCGTGAACCGGTGCAGGTCTACCTCGATCCGGACGATCGGGCGATCCTCTTGCAGATCGCCGAACGCACTGCCTTGTCTCAGGCGGAAATCCTGCGTCGGGGGTTGCGGCGTCTCGCTGCCGACCTGACCGACAACCCGCCTGGCATCTCGCTCGACCGATT
This sequence comes from Gemmatimonadales bacterium, assembly GCA_031388885.1. Lineage (GTDB taxonomy): Bacteria > Gemmatimonadota > Gemmatimonadetes > Gemmatimonadales > GWC2-71-9 > Palsa-1233. The sequence continues at coordinate 4,117 of JANMSC010000068.1, forward strand.
GATCGGCGCGCTCGGGAATGATGCAGCGATCCCCGCCGACCTCGCCGTCCGTCACGACGAGTACCTCTATCCGCCGGAGATGTCGCGTGAGCCGGGCGGCGATTGACACCGGAGCGCTGCTTGCGCTCGCCAATCCGCGCGACCAGTACCATAGTCTGGCGGTCGCCACCGCTCGCGAGTTCGTGAAGCGTGGGGGCCGGTGGGTCGGCACGATTCTGGTGCTCGCAGAACTGCACGGTCACTTGCTGCGGTGGCGCGGACCGGCGGTCGCACGGCAATTGATCGAGGCGGTCCGACGCGATCCGGCGTATGATTGGCGAGAGGTGGACCTCGACTTGCTCGACGCCGCCATGAGTGAATGGCTCGAACGCTTCGGAGATCAACGCTTTTCCCTCACTGACGCGGTAACTTTCGCCCTGATGCGACGCGAACGGATCAAGACGGCGTTCGCGTTCGATCAAGACTTCCGCACCGCAGGATTCACGTTACTGGGAGCGATGCCGCCCTGATCCTGGGCGGAGTGCCACCGGAGTACCACGCTCCGTAACCAGCGAGTAGTTTCAATAATTCCTCCCATCGCTTCAACACACCGTCCGCGGGTGGCAACCTGAGCGTTCCCGACCGCCTCAGCACGGCGTTGTCCGACCGCTACCGCATCGAGCGTGAACTCGGTGCCGGCGGCATGGCCACGGTCTACCTCGCCCACGACACCAAACACGATCGCCACGTCGCGATCAAGGTCCTGCGGCCCGAACTCGCGGCCGTCATCGGCGCCGAGCGCTTTCTCTCCGAGATCAAGACCACGGCGAATCTGCAGCATCCGCACATCCTGCCGCTCTTTGACTCAGGCGCCGCGGATTCGTTTCTCTTCTACGTGATGCCCTTCGTCGAAGGAATCTCGCTCCGCGATCGGATGACGCGCGAAAAACAGCTGCCGATCAATGAGGCCGTCCGGATTGCCAGCGAGATCGCGAGCGCGCTCGACTATGCGCACCGCCACGGCGTGATTCATCGCGATATCAAGCCCGAGAACATCCTGCTGCACGACAGCCGGGCGCTGGTCGCCGACTTCGGCATCGCCCTGGCCGCGAGCAAGGCGGGCACGCGCATGACCGAGACCGGAATGTCCCTCGGCACACCGCAATACATGTCGCCCGAGCAGGCCATGGGCGAACGCGAACTCGACGCGCGCTCCGACGTGTACGCGCTCGGCTGCGTCACCTACGAGATGCTGACCGGCGAGCCGCCCTTCAGCGGCCCGACCGCGCAGGCCATCGTGGCCAAGGTGATGACCGCAGAGCCGGCCGAAGTCACGGTGCTGCGGAAGACGGTCCCGGGCCACGTGGCCGATGCGGTGCACATCGCGCTGCAGAAACTGCCAGCCGATCGATTTGCGAGCGCGGCGGAGTTCGGTGCCGCGCTGGCCGGGTCGCGGTCACCGACGACGCGCGGCACTCGCGCCGCGCCGGTTTCGGCGCGCCACACCGGGCGCGCGGTGGTGCTGGCGTCCGCCATCGCGGTCGTCGCCACGCTCGCGGCCGTGTGGGGATGGCTGCGCACCGGCCCGCCCGTCGCGGTGCAACCGCCATCGCGATTGGCCGTCCTCGTCCCGACGTTGGGCGCCCTGCAACGCCAGCTCGCCCTCACCCCCGACGGCACGACGCTGCTCTATACCACGATCGTGAACGGCGAGAGCCGAACCATGCGACATGACCTCGATGCGGACGAGCCGGTCCAGGTGTCGGGTGTTCCGTCGTTCCTGGCTGGCTACGTGACCTCGCCCGACGGTGAGGAGTTCATCGGCGCCGTCAACTCGGCGCAGGAGATGTACCGATTCCCGATCCGGGGTGGCAACGGCCGCGCGCTGCCGCGTGAGCTGCGCGCAACCCAGGATGCAGCGTGGGCACCGGATGGTTCCATCTGGTTTGACGGGAGCATAGACGTCGACCTCGGCATCGCGCGGCTGGGCCCCGACAACGTGCTGACGCGTCCGTTCGGCGCTCGCAACGTCAACTTGATCCCCAATCAGATCCTGGCAGACAACCGCACAGCTCTTGTACTCAGCAGACCCTTCGGGGCATCGGCGGGACCGGTCCACCTGTTGGATCTTGAATCCGGCGAATCGACCCCGTTGCTTGATCTCGCCGTAGTGCAGATCCGCTACACCGTCGGCCATCTGGTGTATGCACTGACTAGCGGGATGCTTGAGGTCGTGGCGTTCGACCCTGAGACGCGCAAGATCGGCGACCGACCCGTCACGATTGCGACCGGTATCTCGCTGAGCGGCACGGGGGTCGCCCAGTTCGCCGTCTCGGCCAATGGGACGGTGGCGTACATCCCGGAGGCGGAGCGCTCGCTGGTGTTGATCGATCGGGCGGGTGGGATTCGGTCGGCGGTGCCGGATCGCCGCAACTTCCACTCGCCTCGATTCTCGCC
>JANMSC010000072.1:0-1877 GCA_031388885.1 Gemmatimonadales bacterium
GCCGCAGTCAGCGTTTGCTGCGTCGTGCGAAGGTCGCGCTCGGGAATCGCGCCCGCCTTGAAGAGTTCGTCGGACTGATCGGCATTCCACTGCGCATTGGCCAGATCGGCCTTGGCCGCTTCGCGGTCGGCGGTGGCAGAGGCACGATCGCCCTCCTGCACGGCATTCTCGAAGCGGGCGAGGAGTTGTCCCCGCGAGACACGATCGCCCTCACGCACGAGCACCTGCTGCACGTCGCCCTCCACGCGGGAGCGCACGGCGATCTCCTCGATAGGCTTGAGGTCACCACTGATCGCGACGCTGGCTTCGATGATTCCCGTCTTCACCGTGATCACGTCGGTGGGGCCGAGCACCAGCGCCGAGGGTGGGCCACCGCGAGCGCCACCGGGCGCACCGCCACCTTTCGAGGCGGCGCCACCCGGCGCACCGGGCGCGCCGGTGGTACCAGGCGTGCCGGGCGTATTGGCTTCGCCCGTCTTGTTGCACGCCGCTTGTGTGAGCACGAGGAGCACGCCTAACGCGCCCACGAAGTTCGAATATCGCACAGAAGTTCCGTTATCGAGTCGTCGGACGAACGGGGGGGAGCGGAATGTCCACTCCACGGGCGCGAGCCAGTTCCGCCGCCGACATGTAATAGTCAATGGTTGCACGCGCGGCGTTGGTGCGCGCGGTGAGCAGGAGCAACTGCGCGTCGGACACCTCGAGCTGCGTGGCCAGTCCGCGTTCGAAACGGAGCGAGGCAATCTTGAACGCTTCGTCAGCCTCGCCGACATTCTGTCGTTGGGCTTCGTAGGCCGCCTCGGCACGCGTGTATTCGGCGCGCGCGCTGCCCCGCTCCGCGGCGACCCGCTCGCGCTCCAGCGCCAGCTGCAAGCGCGCCACCCGTTCCTGCGCCTGCGCCAGGTCGATGTTCCCCTTAGCCCGCAGACCGTCGAAAAGCGGCCAGGCCACCTGCACGCCGAAGGTGCGGTCGGCGAACCAGCCACTGTTCTGGCAGACCCGGGTGGGCAGGGAGCCCGGTGGGCAGTTGCTGTTGGAGGTATTACCCAAGAGCCTCGGTACCCCGTTGCTCACCGGGAGGGCGAGGAACCCGGTCTGGAAAAAGGTCGAGACGCTCGGCAGCAGGTCGGCCCGCGCCACCCTGATACCTTCGCGGCGGGCATCCACGGTGGCCTGCGCGGCGCGCTCCGACGGCCGAATCGGATCGGCTACCTGGCGCGACGCGACGCCCTGAACAACCGATCGGAGGGACGCGGTATCGATTTCGCTGATCAGTGAAATCGGCTGTCCTTCGGGGATGTTGAGGAGGCGCCGGATCTCGATTTCGGCGAGGGTCCGGGCCGCCCGGGACTGCAGGAGGGCCGGCTGCAGATTGGTGCGTTCGACCCGGGCGCGCAGTGCATCGTAGCGCGACGCGCGGCCTGCCGAGAGAAGGCGCTCGACCAGAGCAATCCGCTCATCGGCCAAGGCAAGATTGCGCGTCTGGATGTCTTCCAACTCGCGCTGTAGCAAGGCATTGAGGTACGCGGCCTGCACGCCTACCGCGAGCAGCGCCTGCGTTTCGGCCACCGAGTACTTGGCCGCACTTCGCACATTGTTGGCCGCTCGCGCCCCGGCAAAAACGCGCCCTCCCTGAAAGAGGGTCTGCGACACGTTGAGGTTCGAACTGTAGTTGAAGGGCTGATTGAACACCTGGCCGACGATCTCGGCGCGGGCATTCTTGAGCACTTGGGAGTAGTTGCCCGCCAGGCGCAGTTGCGGAAGCCCGGCAGCGCGCGCCGACGTCACCTGGGCGTCGGCGATCTCCACGAGCGCGCCGGCCAGCCGCGTTTCGTCGGATTCGCGCAGGACTCGGGCGACGGCGTCGGCGATGGACA
>JANMSC010000081.1:0-5513 GCA_031388885.1 Gemmatimonadales bacterium
CGCAGGGTGTTTTGGGTGGGACGCCACGGCCGATCGCACCGTCCGCGAGCTGCGCCGCACGTTAGGTGCGGGCGTCGAGGAGGCAGCGGATACGGTGCAACCAAGCGCGGGGCCACCTGCCTCTCAATTGACCAACTGAGCAATGCATATTCTGGGACTAAACGCATTTCATGCCGACGCGGCTGCCTGCCTGGTGTCTGAAGGCAAACTCGTCGCAGCTGTAGCCGAGGAACGCTTGGGCGACCGGCGCAAGCACTTCGCCGGTTTTCCGGGGCAGGCTATTCGGCGGGTGCTGGAAATGGGCGGAATCTCACTTGCCGACGTGACGCACGTGGCGGTGGGGCACAACTCGCGCGTCCATCGTGCCCGCAAGGCCGCCTATGCGCTCTCCACGCCCTTGCGGTCGGTTCGGTCGGCGGCAACGGCCCTGTCCCGCCAGCGGCAACTGTCGTCGCTGGAATCGCTCATTGCGCGCGCGTGCGGAGTCGATCCCGCCGCCTGTCGCTTCGACACGATCAACGTGGAGCATCACGTCGCCCACTTGGCCAGCAGTTTTTACGGGAGCGATTTCGAAGAAGCGGCGGGCTTCTCGTACGACGCGTCGGGCGACTTCGTCTCGACAGCATTTGCCCATTGCTCGAGCGCCGGAATCGACGTTCGCCAGCGGGTCTTTCTCCCCCACTCTCTGGGCTATTTTTATACCGCGATCTGCCAGTTCATCGGCTTCGATCACTTCGGCGAGGAGTACAAGGTGATGGGGCTGGCCGCGTACGGGACGCCGCGGTATCGGCAGCTCATGCAGAAGCTCCTGATCATGGAGGAGGGGGGGGGATTCCGCCTCGACGGACGCTTTTTTGCCGGGCTTCTGCAGCGCTCGCACGAGGAGTTGCTCGACGCGCAGGGACAGATCGTGATTCCTCCGCTCTACTCCCCGGCGCTGGCCGAGGAGCTGGGGCCGGCGCGGGTGCGTGGTGCGGTGCTCACCCAACGTGATCACGATCTCGCGGCGTCGTGCCAGGCGCACTTCGAAGATGTGGTGCTGCACTGCCTGCGTTGGCTGCACCAAGAGGTCCCGGTGGACACCCTGGTCGCCGCCGGGGGCTGCGCTCTAAATGGGGTGTGCAACTCGAGAATACGGCGGGAGACGCCGTTCAAGCGTGGCTACATCCACGGCGCGGCCGGGGACGACGGGACTGCCGTTGGAGCGGCGCTGCACGTGTGGCACGCGGGGCAAGCGCGGACGCGCGCGCCGGCGATCACCCATGCCTCCCTGGGTCCCGAGTACAGCGAAGACGAAATGGCGCAGGCATTGGCGGCGAGTGCGCTGACGGCGGAAAAGTTTGAGCGCGACGCGCTGTTGGCTCGCATCGCGGGCCTGCTGGCGAAGGGGCAGGTGGTGGGATGGTACCAGGGGCGCGGCGAGTGGGGGCCACGCGCCCTCGGAAACCGCTCGATCCTCGCGCATCCGGGGTGGCCCGGAATGAAGGACATCATCAACCTGAAGATCAAGCGACGCGAAGCCTTCCGCCCCTTCGCGCCGTCGGTACTGCGCGAGCGGGTGGGCGATTACTTCGAGCAGGATCTCGAGAGCCCCTTCATGATGCACGTGGTGAAGATCCGAGAGGAACGGCGTGCCGAGTTGGCGGCCGTGACCCATGAGGACGGTACTGGACGGTTACATACGGTGGCGCGGATCCAGAATCCTCTATACTACGATTTGCTCAGGGCGTTCGAATCGCTCACGGGCACAGGCGTGCTGCTTAACACGAGTTTCAACGAGAACGAACCCATCGTCGACGCGCCCGCGCAGGCGGTGAATTGTTACCTGCGCAACGACATCGATGTGTTGTGCCTCGGACCGTTTGTGGTATGCAAGCCGAATATTGGCAACAACGGACCTGCCGATTGAGTGCCGCGTCAGCCCTTCTTGAGTGCCGCGTCAGCCCTTCTTGAGTGCCGCCTCAGCCCTTCTTGAGTGCCGCCTCAGCCCCGCTTGAGTGCGGCCTCAGCCCTTCTTGAGTGCCGACTGAGCCCTTCCTGAAGACAAATTCGTTGCATCCAATCGTTCCGACGCGACTGTTGAGTCGTTCCAGAGTAAATCCTCGGGCCGTGAAGAAGTCACGTATCTCGTCGGGAGTCGCCACCTCGAACGGATAGCCGCCTAACCAGTCCAACCAACCCACAAGCGGCGTCATGCCTCGTTCATTCGGCGGAACGCTTCGACGTCGGATCGGACGAAGGAGCGCGGTTATCGCGGCCCGCACGGCATAGTACGGGATGAAGACCAGCAGGATGATCCAACGCGCGATGCGCGAGGAGTTGTACAGGGACTTTATTCGAGTCCATCGTATCGACGTCTTCCCCTGATCGTTATAGATGCTGATGAAGAGCGTTCCGCCAGGTGCCACCGGGAGGCAGACGTTCTCGAATGCGAGTTTCATGTTCCCGGTGTGATGGAGAACGCCCCACGAATAGACGATGTCCCACGGGCCTAGGCGCTCCATGTAACGCTCGTCGAGCGCACTCCCCTGCTCAATCGACCAATTTGTCGATGTTGGAGCGAATCGGCGCTTGAGCTCCCGGGTGCATTCGACACTGTCCTCGTCGTAGTCAAACGACAGCACTCGCGAAGCGCCGAGCCTGATGGCCGCCAGCGAAGAGAGCCCGCTGCCCGACCCAATATCGAGAAAGGAGCGCCCTGCGAGTGTCGACTTGTCCAGCATGGCGGCCAAGGCGCGTTGCGAGTCACTTACTCGATCCTCGGTGACGAGATTTAAATACGCTTTCCAGTTCCTTCCAAAGGGGAATCGCAAGAGTTTGCGGCAGGTTAGGGATAATGAATGCGACGCTCGATCAATGTATGAATTCACGGAGGGATATGATACCCGTTCCTCTTCACGCAAGGGTTCCCCTGCCGGTACACTCGACGCGGCCGCGATTGCCTGCGGTCGAATTTTCTATCCACCGTGTGGCTAGCTCGACGGTTTCGCCGCACTGCGATATCATTCGGTTCGTTCGGCGGACCACCATTTTTCGGCCGCCGAAACGATCGCCCCACCGACTCCGAAACGATCGCCCCCCCGACTGCCGTAACGCAGGGCCTTCGAGACCCCCACCGGTACGACCGTGATCGGCCATCCGAGCAGCGACGAAAGGGAAGCGCTCGACGAGGCGCGAGACCAAGCGGTGAGTTGCTTCTTGCGCGGCGACTTCCATGAGATGTGCCGAGTGCCGTTCGTGGTTTGCACGCCGAATGTCGCCTAACACGTCGACGGACCCGCGTCGCGTCCTCGTCACCGGTCAGGCCGGCTTCATCGGCGGGCACCTGGTGCGCGCGCTGCTGGCGCAGGGGCACCGGGTCGCGGGCCTCGATAGGCGGGCCAGCGCGGTGTCGGGAGCGTGCTACGAAGAGTTCGTCTGTGATCTGCTGGACGGCGCAGCGACGCAGCGGGTCGTTACGGGCTTCGCACCCGACGCAGTGTTGCATCTGGCGGCTCGCACCGATTTGGACGAAACAGAGGATATCCGCGGCTACGCGGCGAATGTGCAGGGCGTACAGCACCTGCTCGACGCCATCGACGCTACCCCGTCGGTGCAGCGGGCGATTTGTACGTCGAGCCAGCTCGTGTGCCGCATCGGCTACCATCCGGTGTCGGACGAAGACTACGCCCCGTCGACGCTCTACGGAGAGAGCAAGGTCGCTACCGAGCGTATCTGGCGTGGCGGTGACGGCGCCGGTCGCGAGTGGTCGCTCGTGCGGCCGACAACCATTTGGGGGCCGGGGATGAACCCGCACTACCTCCGTTTCTTCCGAATGGTTCGCGACGGGCGCTACTTCCATGTGGGGCGAGGGCCGACGCGCAAGTCATACGGATTTGTCCGGAACACCGTGGCGCAGTACCTAGCGCTGTTGGCGGCGCCGGCGGGGGCAATGCACCGGCACAGCTTCTTCCTGGCCGACTATGAACCGTTGGCACTCGAGGCCTGGGCCGACGCCTTCGCCGCGTCGCTGGGCGCGCCCAGAATTCGCACGGTTCCTCGCGGCGCGGCCGTGACTCTGGCCCGAATCGGCGATCTGGTCCAGCGGGCCGGATGGACACGATTCCCGTTCACCAGTTTTCGGCTGGGAAACGTCCTCGCCGCCTATCAGGTGGACACTCGCCCAATCGCCGCCCTCTGTCCCGAGCTGCCGTGCAGCTGGCAGGACGGCGTGGCGTTGACAACCGATTGGTTGCATGCAGTATGGAATGCCCGATCGACCGAGGCGGCCTGATGTCACGCTTCGTACTCGCCAAGCTCGCGCAGCCGCACATCATCAAGCGGATTTTTCTGGAACGGCTCACCGAACCCCTGCATCTCAATCTGGTGTCGCTGGCCGTGCTCATTGCCGGAACGACGCGGGCCAAAATCGCCTTCGACCTGATCCCGCGGCACCACCTGGCGTTCAGCCTCCTGCAGGCGGCCGACCAGGCAACCCGCTTGGGCATTCGTCAGCTGACGGCGGTGGAATTCGGTGTGGCCGCCGGCGCCGGACTCCTCAACATGTGCGAGATCGCGGCTCGCGTGACGCACATCACCGGCGTGGAGTTTTCCATCGTTGGATTCGACAGTGGCGCGGGCATGCCGCCGCCGCGCGACTACCGGGATCACCCGGAATACTACGCCGAGGGTGACTTTCCGTGCGACACGGCTGCGCTCGCTCGCCGACTGCCGGCAAATGCCAGCCTGCGCATCGGTGACGTAACGCGTACGGTGCCGGCATTCGTGCAATCGCTTGACAGCTCGGCGCCGTTGGGCTTCGTGGCGGTCGATGTCGACTACTATTGGTCCACACGCGACTGCCTTCCCGTCTTTCTCGGACCACCGACGTGCTACCTCCCGGTCACTCCGGTGTATCTCGACGACGTCGAGGAAGAGGGCGTGAACCCGTGGTGCGGCGAGCTGCTGGCCGTAAACGAGTTCAATGCAGCACAGCCGCTCCGGAAAGTCAGTCCGCTCAATTTTCTGCGGCAACGGCGCATTTTCCGCAACGCAAAATGGATCGATCACATGTTCGCCCTGCATGTGTTCGATCATCCCGTCCGATCGAGTGCCCGCGTGTCGGGGCGACCCGTTCGGCTGGACAATCCCTATCTCTGAGCATCCGACGTGGTGCAGGCCCGAGGAGTGGCAGATGACTGACAACGTGATCGTAGTAGCAGGTGGAGGCGGATTCATCGGGGGTCACCTGGTGGCCGACCTTCTCCGTCAGGGAAATCGAGTCCGTGCCATCGACATCAAACCGCTCGACGAGTGGTACCAGGTGCTGCCGAACGCAGAGTCGGTGGTGGCCGATCTCAAGCTGTTGCACGAGTGCCACCGCGCCTGCGACGGAGCGACCGAGGTCTACCAGTTGGCCGCCGACATGGGCGGGATGGGGTTCATCGAGAATCACAAGGCGCTCTGCATGCTCTCGGTGCTCACCAACACTCACATGCTCGTCGCGGCGCGCGACGCGGCGGTCCAGCGATTCT
>JANMSC010000086.1:0-2080 GCA_031388885.1 Gemmatimonadales bacterium
GCGTCGCCTTCGGATTAGCGCCCGCCCTGCATGCGACGCGCGCGTCCCTCTCGGAGTCGATGAAGGAAGGTGCCTCAACCGCGGTCAACGCTCGACGGTCCCGCATGTCGCCCGGGCGTCTACTCGTCGTCGCCGAGGTGGCGCTCGCACTGGTGCTGCTCGCGAGTTCGGGATTGATGATTCGAAGTCTCGGCAAGTTGCTCGCGATCGACCCCGGCTTCGACCCAACGAATGTGCTCTCGGTGCGACTAACGATCCCGCCCGGGGGCCTGGTGCGCGACGCGCTTCCTGGTTTCTACACCGAAGTCATCTCGCGGCTTGGTGCCCTTCCGGGAGTGACCAGTGTTGGACTTACGAGTTGCGCGCCACTCAGCGGTGGGTGCGAAGGCGCGCCTATCGACGTCGAGAATCGGCGAGATCCCACTGCCCAAGTGCCTATCGCAGCGGTTTTGCTGGCCACGCCCGAGTTCTTCGCCGCCGCGCGCGTTCCGCTCAAGCGTGGTCGGTTGCTCACGACGGCCGACCACGCCGCGTCGTCCAAAGTCACCGTGATCAGCGAAACGGCCGCCCGAACCCTCTGGCCTAACGAGGATCCGATCGGGAAGCGCGCGGGATTCGGGACGCGCCGCTTCGAGGTGATCGGCGTCGTCGGCGACGTTCGGGAGTGGCCGGATTCCGTGCCGAGAGCGGCCCTGTACCTGTCGTACCATCAATGGCCGTCCAATGGAATGTTCATATTCATTCGGACCGCGAGCAATCCGGATGTTTTGGGCGAGCACGTCCGTCGCATTCTCCACGATATCGCGCCGCAGAATCCGGTGTATGACATGCAGCTCATGACCGCGCGAGCCGCCGTGGCCACCGCGCCCCAACGATTCATAGCATCCCTTCTCGGGCTCTTCGCGGCGATCGCACTGTCGCTCGCCGCGGTTGGCATCTACGGAGTCATCTCTCTCAGCGTCGCTGCTCGAACGCGCGAAATCGGGATTCGCATTGCGCTCGGCGCCGACCAGGGCCGCGTGCAGCGGCTTGTCGTCGGAGAGGGCATCGCCATGGTGTCGGTGGGTGCGGTGATAGGCCTCGTCGGCGCGCTCCTTTCGACCCGAGTGCTGCAAGCCTTGCTCTTCGATCTCAGACCATCAGATCCGTTGACGTACGCCACCGCACTGGTCTTGCTCGGCGGGGCCGCCGTTCTCGCAAGTTGGATTCCGGCGCGACGCGCATCGCGCGTTGATCCGGTGTCGGCATTCCGAACGGACTGAAGGAACAGGCGCGGAGTTGGCGCCAAGGTCGTCGCTTCTGAGCCAATCGCGCTTGCTACGGCATCAGCATGTGTACGAGATGGAGGTTGAGCACGCCGACTTACGCGGGCGAGGGTGGCTCATCGCTATCGACGCGGAACAGCCGCGCTAGCGTGAAACAAACGAGCGGGAAAACGACCGCGTATCCGAGTATTCCGATTCGTTGAAGACGCATGTCGCCAACTGCTGGGCCAATGATACCCGCGAGGGAGAGCGACCCGGAGATCAGCAGGCCATGTCGCGCACGTCCGGCGAGGCCACCACCCTCGAACACGGGGGCTGCGAACAGTAGCGCCAGACCAAGAAAGAGATCCCAAGCGGCGAGCTCCGCGGCGTACAGTGGAGACGGCCACACAATCCCACCGGTCCCTAATTGCCGGAGCGCCGTCAGCTCCACGAAGTGCACCACACTCGTCGTGCCGGCGAACACGATCGTGAACGCGACGGCTATCAAACCATACGGCTTGCGCGGGCCTGAGGCGTAGTCATGGATAGCAACCATCAGCAGCACTACTGCAAGTGCCGATAGCAGCGTCAGGATCTCCATAATCGCCAGGATCGGGTCGCCGATTGGCGTCGCGAGGCCGTGGACGGAGACGCCGATTCCTAGCGTGACGACGTACATGCCGCCGATCACTATCACGGCGATGGCAGACCAGCTCCCCAAGCGATTCTTGCGCACGCGTATACCGGATTAAGGCCGCCGAACGCCTCGGGTTCAGCAGCGAGGGCGTATCCCCAGGATGTGCGGCGTAGCCGCCGCTGACAGCATTGGTGTG
>JANMSC010000140.1:0-1562 GCA_031388885.1 Gemmatimonadales bacterium
GCCGCAATTTGATCGAGGTAGCGTCGGGCTTTTTCCAGGCGCGTGGCGTGCAGTTCCCAGACCCGCTCGCGCCCGCGGCGGGCATCGCGCACGAGCCCCGCATCGTTGAGCGTGTCGAGGTGCCGCGTGATCGCCTGGCGCGTCACCCCGGTGCCCTCGCTGAGACGCGTGATCGAGAGCGGCCCTTCCGCTGACAGCCGTTGCAGCAGCCTGAGCCGCGTGGCGTCGCCCAGCGCGGCGAACACCGGCACCGCGTCGGTCACCTTGAGCGCGGCGCCGCGACTATTCGACATGCCGCGCCAGGTTCTTGATCTGTCCGGCCCAGCCGTTGTCGTCCATCCGGAACGCCTCGGCCCGGCGCGCGAGCGGGATCTGATCAAACCCGGACTCGACAATCGTGACGGCGGTACCGTCCTCTATTTCCTCGAGCGTGAACTCGACCAGCGTCGTGGGCTCGGCCGAGTAGTCCACCGCGGGGTCGATGGCGTATGGGTGCCAGCGATACGCGAAGTAGCGTTCGGGGTCGATCCGCTCGACGAGCACCTCCATCGTCACGTGCTCGTAGCCCGGATGGATGATCCTCCCCCGAACGGTCACGCCCTCTGTGAAGGCACCCTCGAGATTCACCCGGAACCATGTGCCGAACTCTCCAGCATTCGTGATCGCGCGCCACACGCGCGAACGCGGGGCGCGAATAGCGAGCCGCTTTTCGATCCGGTCGGTGCTGGAGCTGTCCTGGTCCGTTTGGGATTCGACGGTCATGGGATCGTGCCCCCTGCGAGTGGTTATGCAACTATTGTGTTGCGTATCATAGCGCGGGGTTACGACATATGCAACCCCCAGGTTGCGTGTGCGGCGAGTCGCGGCGGCGCGCGGCTGATCCCTCGCTACGCGCAGGACATGAGCCGCGGCAGGCCGCAAACTTCCCGCGCGATCGCTACCTTGCACCGTGCAGCCAGTCGGAGGGTCACCATGAGCTTTCTCGCGTCACCTACCATCACGCTTCTCACCATCGTCCTCGCGGTCGGCCGCACGGCCATGTCCGGGGCGCAGGTGTCAGCGCACACCCCGTCGAGTGGGGTGCGTTTCGGCACGAGCTGCACTGCAACGTCGCAGGCGGAGTTCGACCGAGCGGTCACGCTGCTCCACCACATGACCTATCCGCGCGCGCGGGAATCATTCGAACCGGTCGCGACGCTCGACCCACGGTGCGCCATGGCGCACTGGGGCATCGCGATGACGCTCTTCCAGCCGCTGTGGCCCACCCGGCCGAGTCCGCTCGAACTGCAGCGTGGCTGGGACGCGGTGCAACAGGCGAGGGCGTTGGCACCGCCGACAGAGCGCGAGCGCCTCCTGATCGATGCCGTGGGCGAGTTCTTTCGCGAGCCCGCGTCGACCGACTACTGGCAACGCATTCGCCGCTGGGAGCAGGGGATGGCGAAGGCACAGGCGGCGTTCCCGCAGGACGCCGAGGTGACGACGTTCTACGCACTGGCACACCTCGCTGCCGCGCCGTCCGATTCGTCAGCCGTGCACTCCGCGCGCGCGGCCGATCTGCTGGT
>JANMSC010000244.1:0-1698 GCA_031388885.1 Gemmatimonadales bacterium
GCACGGCACCACGCACTACGAGACTGGTGGGCCCGATACCGGGCGTGTGGTCGTGTTCGTTCATGGTTTTTCGGTGCCCGCATACATCTGGGACTCGACGTTTAGGGCGCTCGGCGCTGCGGGCTTTCGAACTATTCGCTACGACCTCTATGGGCGAGGATGGTCGGACCGGCCCGACGCAGCCTATGACGGTGCGTTGTACGACGCGCAGCTCAATGAGTTGCTCGATTCGTTGCGCATCGCGGGCCCGGTGGATCTCATGGGGTTGTCGTTCGGCGGGTTCGTGACCGCACACTACGTGGCCGGTCATCGGGCCCGGGTGCGCACGCTCACGCTGGTGGATCCGGTGAGCTGGGGCAGCTCGCTTCCGGCGTTGCTCAAGGTTCCCTTCGTCGGCGCGTACATCTGGCAGGTGAGCCAAGTCCCGGGCATGGCCGACAATCAGGCGTCGGACTTCCTGCATCCGGAGCGCTTTCCGCATTGGGCGGAGTTGTACCGACCGCAGATGCGCTACCGGGGGTTTGGGCGGGCGCTACTCCGATCGGCGGAGACGAACGCGCGAACCGATTTTGGAGCGCTCTATGCACGCGTGGCCGACACGCGGGTGCCGGTGTTGTTGGTATGGGGAAGACAGGACCAGACGGTGAAATTCGAGATGTCGAATGTGGTGCGTCGGAACATGCCCGCGGTCGAATTCTTTCCCGTCGACTCAGCAGGTCATCTGCCCCACATGGAGCAGGCGCCGCTGGTAAACGCGCGGTTGATGGAGTTCTTGGCCGCGCACCCGGGGGTGCGCTGATTGTCGACCCCGTGGCGTCCGATCACCGGTCCGGTGGGAGCCTACCGTATGGTGGCTCGAACGGCGCGCCCAGGCAGCACCCCCGGTTGCACTGCGCCGTTGCGAACCACGACGACGCCATTCACCAACACATCGCGAATGCCTAACGGCGGCAGGGTGGGCTCGCGGTAGGTCGCCCGGTCGATGATACGGGCCGGGTCGAAAATCACGATGTCGGCATCCGCTCCGGGTCCAATACGGCCCTTGAATGCCATCGACGGCACCCGACGCTCCAGACGGCGGGCGGGAGCAATCGTCATCTTGCGCAGCGCGTCCATGAGCGACAAGGCCCGCACCTCGCGCACGTAGTGGCCCAGCACACGAGCGAAGGTTCCGGCCACGCGCGGATGCCCGATACCGTCGTGGAGGATGCCATCACTCGCAATCATCGTGAGCGTGTCCGCGATTGCGGCGGTCACTACCTGCTCGGTATTGTCGTGGCCGATTACGTAGCCACCCTGCTTGCGGTACCGGCCGAACGACTCTCTCGTTAGGCGTTCGCCCGTCGCGGGCCATTCGAAGCGGCCAAACTTGCTGTCAGACCATGATTCCCAGTCGTCGCTGTCCGCTGCCTCGATCGACGTCATCGAGGCCGTATACGGATACACTTCGGCCGTCACATCGATGCCACGTGTGCGAGCGCCGCGAATCAAGTCGAGCATCCGCGGCGTGTCTTCTCCACCCGAGCTCTGGATGTGCACCACGTGTGCCGTCGCCCCCGACGCCGCGGACGCTGCAATGACCTCCTCCGTTTCGAGAAAGTACGAGCGCTCATCCAGGCTGCGGACGTGTATATGCACCGATGCGTTGTACGCCGCCGCTACCCGGAACATCTCGAAGATTTCCCATGGACGGGCGGC
>JANMSC010000247.1:0-2146 GCA_031388885.1 Gemmatimonadales bacterium
CCGCAATCCAGAACGATACCCAGGCTGTGCGGCGCATCGCCAGCGCGGCACCTAGCGAGTGCTGCGCCACGACATAGCCGAAGCCCATGATGAAGAACGTCGTGAAAACCAGCGCCATCAGAACGCCATGCGCCGTGACTGACATGTAGTACATGCCCGCCGAGCGGAACGGCAAATCCAGGTTCGCTCGCGAGAGCGCCTGCATGATGGCCATCGCCGACGCCACACCGAACGCCGCGACCGCGACGCCGATGTTGGCCAGCGCGAGGCGGGTGAAACTCTCGCTGCCGGGTCCGCCCGTCTTCCCGGCGACGCTACCCGTGACGGTCATTTCGCATCCTCCACGATGAGTCGGCCGGCCATGACGTGGTGACCATTGCCGCAGAACTCGTGGCACACGATCAGATAGTCGCCCGCTCGCGGAAACACCGTGGTGAACTGGCTGATGTAGCCTGGCATCAGCATAGCGTTCGCGTTGGTTCCCGAGATCAGGAACCCGTGCGTCACGTCGACGCTGGTCAAACGGAACCGAATCCGGCGGCCGGTCGGCACCCGCACCTCGTTCGGCGCGAACACGAACATCGCCGCCACCATCCTGACCTCGATGGTGCCGTCGGGCATCACCTCCGGCTCACCGAGCTTCGAGAATCTCGGATCGGTGAACACCTTCGCTGGGTCGATCGTCTCCACGTGACTCGGCGGGTGCAGTCCGTACGCCACCGCGGACACGCCGATGACCACGACGAACATGGCGATGATGACCCCGGCGGCCCACATCCAGAGGCGTTCGTAGACGTCGATGTTCATGGCGTCACCGGGCCGCGTGACAGGTAGACGTAGACATAGACGACCAGCCAGCCCGCCGCGAAAAGCACCCCATACATGCCAACGATGGCCAGGGTGCCGACGGGATGCTGACGTGCCTCTGGATCGAGATCGGGCATATGCCTCTCCGAACGCAAACGGTTGATCGAGACCCGCGGAGAATGCCCGCGCCTTTGCAACGGACGTGCCTTCCGCGGGCCGCCGACTGTCAACTGGACACCGACGTCCAGGCGTCATCGATCGGCGCGAAAAATTTCCCAGCGCCAGGAAATATTCCCAGCGGGCATCGCGACGTTGGCTGCAAGGGACCCGGTGCCGACAAGACCTGTGGCCATGTCGGTCGTGAAAATCGGCAGCACGCTGCCGCATGTCATCTGCGGCAAGGTAGGATTGTTCAACGATGAGCACTCTCGAGGCCTCAATGCCTCCCGCTCTCTCCTCGCCTCGATCGGCCGCGCGGGGAAACGTGCCGGTGTTCATCGCGGCAGCCGCGCTCGTCTTCGGGGCCGCCTCCCTCACCTCGGTTGTCAGCCTCCGGCAGGCGGCGCTGTTCCTGGTCGGTGGTCTCGCCGGCGTGGTGCTCTACCACGCCGCCTTCGGATTCACGGCGGCGTGGCGCGTGTTCATCTCCGATCGACGCGGGGCGGGACTTCGCGCCCAGATGCTGCTCTTCGCGCTCACGTCCCTGGTCTTCATGCCCGCGCTCGGCGATGGCCGCCTGTTCGACCATGCGGTCCGCGGTGCGGTTGCGCCGCTCAGTGTCGGCCTGCTTGTCGGCGCATTCATGTTCGGCGGCGGCATGCAGATCGCCGGTGGGTGCGCGTCGGGCACCCTGTACACGGCTGGAGGCGGCAATACGCGGATGATCGTCACGCTCCTGGCCTTCATCGCTGGATCTGTCATCGGCGTGGCGCACCAGCCGATGTGGCAGAACGCGCCCTCGCACCCCGCGGTCTCGCTGATTCAGGTGTTCGGGCCGATGACGGCGCTCGTTATCAGTCTGGCGCTGTTCGCGGCCATCGCCTGGATCACCATGGTCCTCGAACGCCGGCGGCACGGCGCAGTGGTGGGCACGCTCACCGGGCCCGCGGGACCGCCCGCGCCCGACGGTCATCGGTGGCTCCGCGGTCCCTGGCCGCTCGTGGCGGGCGCGGTCGGGCTCGCCGCGGTCAACATCGCCACGCTTGCGATTGCGGGGCGTCCGTGGGGCGTCACCTCCGCGTTTGCGTTGTGGGGCTCGAAGGTCCTCGACGCGATGGGCGTGCCGGTGGCGACCTGGCCGTACTGGGCCACACGCACCGCCGAACTCAGGGCGAGCGTC
>JANMSC010000256.1:0-3671 GCA_031388885.1 Gemmatimonadales bacterium
ACCTGGTCAGAGACCCGATACGACGGCCTGAGCGGGCCCATTCCTCGTCGAGCACGTGTAACGCGATGTTCGCCAGCAACGGTGAAATCGGGGACCCTTATGAGCAGCGTCGGGTTATGCGCAGCGTTGATCGATCGAGCCTGGTGACGGCGGGCTCCGGGACCGAGCGCTGCACATAATGTCGGAGAGGTTCAGAGTGTGGCGAGCCAGTTGAGCAGGCCGGGATCTTGGTTCCATTCGGGCAAGTCGTCGGAGACGATGTCGACGTAGGCGGCTTCGAGGGCTCTGCGCTTGGCTTCGGTGGAAGCACGGGCGTAGATCTCGGTAGTGGATAGGTCGACATGGCCGAGGATGTCGCGGATGTAGGGCAGTGGAACGCCCGCGTCGTAGAGGTGCATGGCCTTGCTATGGCGCAGCACATGTGGACTGAGCTCGGCGTTGGCGAGCACCGGATCGCCGGTCATGGCCTGGTACTTGCGGAGGATCCAGGCGATCCCGCCGCGGCTGAGTTTGCTGCCGTGCTGGTTGACGAATACCGCGACGTCGTCGTGGCCGGGTCTGTTGAGACGGTGTTCGGCAAGGTAGGCGTTCAGCAATGCTGCCGTGTTGTCGCCAAGGGGGACGTGACGGGTCTTGCCGCCTTTGCCGGTCAAGGCTGCGATGGCCGGGCTTTCAAGCCGGATATCGACGACGGTGAGGTCGGCGAGTTCTTGAACCCGGGCGGCGGTGTCGTAGAGGGTGGCGAGCAAGGTCGCGTCGCGCCGTCCCCGCCGCGTGGACCGGTCGGGCTGGGCGAGCAGACGGCGGGTCTGCTCGACGCTGAGGTGGTTCACGCCCGGTTGGGCCTGCTTCTTGGCGGGGATGGCGAGAATGTTTTGGCAGCAGGCCATCTGGGCAGGGTCTTGCGATTGCATCCACCGGTAGAAGGAGCTGATCGCGGCCAGGCGCTGGTTCCGGGTCGACACGCTGTTGTGCCTGGCGTCCTCGAGCCAGTCCAAGAACCCGCTGATCGCGGTGGCGTCGATGCAGTCGAGGGTGAGCTTTTCTGGTGGGATGGATCTGTCGTCGCGGAAGAAGACAATCAGCAGCTTGAACGTGTCGCGATAGGACGCGATCGTGTTGGGTGAGCAACCGCGGAGCCCGGCCAGGTACGCGGTGAGGAAACGGCGCAAGAACAGCGCGAAGTCAGTCGCCATGGCGCGGCTCTCCCGTGACCGGCGGGACGATGTCACCGACGACGCGTCGAACTTGGGCGGTGATATGGGGGTAGGACTCGGCCGTCAGTCTGAGGTAGTAGGCCGTGTCTTCAGGTGAGGCGTGGCCCATGTAGGCCTGAAGGACCGGCAGTAACGCGCCGACGTCATCGCCGCGCGCAAACCACCCACGCAGATTGTTGACCGCAAACGTATGGCGTAGGTCGTGAACACGTGGGCCGCGGCCTCGGCCCCCGTGGGAGATGCGGGCCTGCCACAGAAATCGTCGGAAGTTCTTGTCGATGTTCCCGAGAGTCAGCGGACGGCCGGTCGCTCCGGGGAAGAACCACTCCCCGCCGGTGCGCCCCACGACGTGGTCGTGGTAGTCGGCGAGGCGGCCACGAAGCGGTTCGCTGACCGGCGTCTGGCGGTCTTTGCCGCCCTTCGCGGCCCGGATCTGCAAGACACCGGTGTCGATGTCGACATCGGCGACGCGTAGCAGGCGGGCTTCGGAGGCACGCAGGCCGCAGGCGTAGATCGTGCGGAACAGCACCGGCATGACCAGGTGCCGGAACGGGACCAGCGAGCAGTAGTGGCAGCGGTCGGTCTGGGTGAACAAGCCCGCCAGTTCCTGGTCGGTGTAGATGTGCGGGACGTAACGAGCGGGCCTGGGCAACGCGCCGGCGGGTAAGACGTAGGCTGGCACGCCCCGGCGGCCCAGCCAACGGGCCAACTCCCTGACCGGCGCGGCCAAAGCCTGCAAGGTCGCCGGTTGGACCCCTCGCTGGCGGGCTGCCGCGACCCACGCCTCGACCGAGGCCTGGCTGGGCGCGTCCAGTCCGGGGAACTCAGCGCAGCAGAACGCGGCGAACCGGACAAGCGCTCGTTCTTCGGCGGCGTACTTGTAACCGACCGCGCGTTTTTCCGCGACGAGAGCCATGATCGCGTCGGCCATCGTGATCTCGAGTTTCACCGTGACACCCCCTGCGTAGGTGCGTCGGGATCCAGCGCGCATTTGGCCAGCAGCCCCAGAGACGACTTCAGGTAAACGGCCGTCGATCGAACCGACTGATGACCGAGAATGTCCGCGATCTGCTCGAGCGGTGTGCCGGCCTCCATCAACCGGGTCGCCAACGTGTGTCTGAGCGAGTGCATGCCGTGGCGGCGTTTCTCGCTGATCGGGACATGAGCCACCCGGGCGTGCTTGACCAGAATCTGGTGTAGATGATCCTGGTCGGAGAACGGACCGATCGGGGCGGTGTGCCGCACGAACACCTGCGGGCAGTCGCAGACCGGGCGGCCAGCGCGGATGTAGTCGATCACCGCCCAACCGACGTCTTTCAACAACGGTAACTGCACCCGGCCACCGGTCTTGGCCTGCGTCACGAACAACCGGTTGCCTGGCCAGTCGAAATCGCCGAACTCCAACCGTTTGACGTCGATGCAGCGCAGTCCGAGCCTGGCGATCAACAGAACGATCGCATAGTCCCGCTTCCCGCACGGGTTGCCCCGGTCGATCGCGTCGAGGATCCTGGTCACCTCGCCCGGATCCCATACCGATGGAACCCCGGCCTGCTTGCTCGAGCGAACGGCCGGGACGGCCTCCGCCACCGCGGCGTCGACCAGGCCCTCGCCGGACGCGAATCTAAGAAACGAGCGCAGCGCGCACAGCTTCTGCTCGACGGTCTTGACCTGGTAGCCGGTCAGCGTGGCGACGAAGGCGTCGACCGCGGCGGCGTCACAGCGAGCGAGGCCGCCGCGTGTGGCGATCAACGCGACGAATTCCCCTGCCACCGTTCCATACGTGCGCACCGTCGACACGGCGCGGTCCGCGGCCCCAAGCCACGCCTGGAACCGTGCGACCGTGTCGGCATCCTCCCGAGACAGCTTGTCGACAGACCGGCTATAACGCCGCAGCACAGCCCCATGCACCGAGTAATCACCGAGCATCTGGGCGACCCTGAACAAATAGACGTCATTGGCCTTGAGCGTGCCCGACCGGTCCTTCTCGAAAAAGCCGCACGACTCATCGACCCACGCCATCGCCACATCCAGGGAGAACTCCTCGACGCCACGAGCAGCGAAGAACCTCTCCATGCGGCGCCAGCACCGCCGATACCACACCAACGTCGGGTCCTTGTAGCCCAAACGCCCCAACTCCGCGTCCAGACCCGACACCAGCACCGACACCATCACTGTCACAGCCGACCTCCTGATCATCCCGATGCGGCACCATGCCAAACCGGTGATCAGAGTCTTGGACACGTTATGTGTAGCGCTCGGTCCCGGAGCCCGCCGTCACCAGGCTCGATCGATCAACGCTGCGCATAACCCGACGCTGCTCATAAGGTGGGATTATGTGCAGCTGCACATAAGGACCCCTGTGGTGTGCCGGAGATCGTCTCGACCACCACCCCGTTGACCAACACCCCGGCCTCAAGCCATTGTCCTAGCAACTTGAGGACCCGACGATCCGAC
>JANMSC010000255.1:0-4388 GCA_031388885.1 Gemmatimonadales bacterium
GCTCCCACACCCGCTCGGTGAGCCAGAGGCCGGTGGCGTCGACGCCGAATCGCGCCCGCAGGTGCTCGCGATGGCGGGCGACCTGTTCAAGTCGATCGGCACGTGACAGCACCGCCAGAATCGGTTCGTCGTGCCCAGCGGCGAGTAGCTCGATCCGGCCATCTCGTACGTGAGACCCAAGTTCGTCGACGAAGTCGATCGCGTGGGTTTCGAGCCAGTCGAGGAGCGGTCCCGACACGTGCATCGTGACCGGCCACCCCTCGCCGTCCATCAGGTGCGTCAGGAGCGGGCGATAGACATCGCGCAGGTGCTCTTCGAACACCGAGTCGAAGTTGCCGACCGGCTGGTGCAGGTGCACCGCAAAGCAGAAGCGAAGCGGCGGCGTCACGCGCCGGGAAGTGCGAGGCCGAAGCGCTCGGCGAGTGTCGAGCGGGCCCGTGACGCTGGCCGGGCCACGAGGTGCCGGAATGCGTCGGCCCGCACGCTGGGCGGCAATTCCGCCTCTTCAAGTGCATACAGGTCGAGCGCAGCGTGCACCACGACATCGGCGTCATCGAGACCGTCCCGCGCCGCGAGTGTCCATGCACCCCGAAGCACATGATCGCGAAGCACCGCATCGGTCCATCGCCCTTCCCGGACGGCATCCCGTCCGGCGCGGTCGAGCGTCGCTTCCAACACCATCGGACGGGCGATGTCGTCGAGCAGGTCACGGATGGGTGCGGGATAGCCGTCAATGCCCACGATGCGCTCGGCAGGTCCGCTGGTGGCCCGGACGTGCACCCGGTGCGCCACGACGCCGAGGACGATCGGCGTCGTCATCCAGGCGAGTTCGCGGCCGGTGCGGCGGTGAATCGTCATGATGGTGTCGCCGTCGAGGCGCCATTCGTGTGATGGCAGTGCCACATCAGCGAGTGCATCGGGAGCCAACTCTCGCAACGCGGCGATGCCGGCCGCGAGCCGCATCGGGCCGTCCGCTTCGCGCAACACGTCACGATGCCAGATGGCAACGCCATCACCTTTTGTGGGGTCATTGCTGTGCGCGTGCGCCAAGGCGGTCAGCAGCGCTGCTTCGAGCGCCTCGCGCTCGATGTCGGGCAGGAACTCCAGGGCGCGTGCGGCGTGGCGGAGGATGAGGCGCGGTTCGATGCGGCCGAGGTCGTCGAAGAACCAGCCACACGACGTGAACATCGCCAGCGCGTGATGCTCGGCCTCAAGCAGGCCGCGGGCCGCGGGCGGATAGCTGGCCACCCCCGCGAGGTCAGATCCTGCCGCCTCGCGCGCGACCCAGAGATCGCCAGCTTCGCGCGGCCACTCGCGTTCCACCACCGCGTGGATCCCTTCCTTCACGATCTCGAGTCCGGTACGCAGCGGAACGCGCCACGCCTGAGATGAGCCGGAGTCCATCCGGCAGCCGCAATCCGATCGCCAACGCTCGACACCGTGAGCGCAACTCCACGAGGTCGGCTGGTTGAGAGTGATGTCGTCGGTCGGCGGGTGTGCCGCGAGGAGCGCCGCAAAGTTTGTGACGACGAGCCGATCGCTGTGGCTGAGGCAATCGATCAGCGTGGCAAGGGCACGGTCGCCGTCCTTGTGATGATGGCCGAAGGTCTCGCCGTCCGTCACCAGCGAGATGATCGTCGGTCCACCGTCGTCGGACGCTGGGGCGTCGGTGAAGCGGCGGGCCCACGCATCGCCGTGACGCATCACCTCGCTGAACGCCACCTCGTGTGAGATCGGTCCGTCATACGTGAACACCGCCAACTCCCGGCCTTCGGTGCCGCGCCAGCGTGCGGGGCGACCGAACGGTGCGGGGTGCGACACCTGGTGCGGCGCGAGGATCGTGAATCGGATCCCTTCCTGGGCAACGACCTCAAGGGTTTCGTCGTCCACCGCCGTCTCCGGCAGCCACATCCCGATCGGATCGCGACCGAACCGCCGTTGAAAATCGCGGATTCCCCACCGCACTTCGGTGACCTTGTCGCGACGTGACGCCAGCGGCAGGATGATGTGGTGATATGGAGCGGCGATCGCATTGCCGTGGCCGAGTCGCGTCCTGGCCGCGCCGTCGCCAGCGACGATAGCCGCGCCAACTGCCGGTGCATGCGCATCGAACCACCGCAGCAGCGTGGGGCCAGCATCGAACGAACACCAGGCGTACGCGTTGTACACCGCACGCACCCGCCCGGCGTCGTCGAGCACCGGCGTCCCGGTGAGCGGTGCGTAGCACTCGGCGGTGATTCGCTCATTCCAGTCGTGGTACGGCGCAGCCGAGCGTTCGCGTGGCACCAGTTCCAGCCATGGCTCTTCGCGGGGTGGTTGATAGAAATGGCCGTGCAGCACAACTGAACGAGTCACTGCGGCACCGGGGTGGCAATGTCGGACGCCGCCGCCACGGCACCGACGAGGTCCTCGAACAATCCATCAATGTCGCGCAGCTGCGCCGCGACGTAGCGCACATGGCCGAGGTTGACCGGAGCGCCCTCCAGCGCAGGCAACAGGGTCTCGAGTGCGTCGCAGTGCTCGACAAACCGCTTGGTTGCATAGTCCCCAGCGGCACCCGTGCTGATGATGAACTGCCAGTCGGACGACTGCGCCAGCAGCAGCTCGCGCGCGGCCTGGTCGATGATCTCGAAGAGTTCGGGGCGCTGCACCGCGTGGGGCGCTGCGTTCCAGAACCGCTCCTCGAGTGGCCAGAGGCGCTGCCACGTCCATTCGGTCTCAGGGTTCAGCCACATCGAGAAATCGCCGTTGGCGCCCCACGATCCCTGGCCCAACGCGAGCACAGTATTCGGCTTCTCGTCGTCGAGGAACTGTCCGGCGGAGGTCGGCACCACCGCGCCGTCACTTTCGAGACGATCGAACAGCTGCTCGACGAAGTCGACGCCCTCAAACCACCAGTGGCCGAACAGCTCCGTGTCGAATGGCGCAACGATCACGCGATCATGTCGGGTCGCCGAGCCCGCGACGGTGTCGAGCAGTTCGCGGAAGTGGCCGGCGTGGAACGCGACCGCTGTCTGCGCCTCGTCAGGACGATACGATTCCTTGTCGCCGAGATCGGCGGTGGTCGAGGTCACGCGCCAGAGTTTGAGCCCGCCGGGATACCGGATCTTGTGGAACTCGAGGTACCTGCCGTCTCCGGGATAACCACCGTGACGGCTCCACACCTGCGCGGTGGTTTTCGGGTCGCGGACCAGCACGTGCACCGGTCGGCCCGCCGCCGCGGTCGCAACCTGGTACGCCCGATAGGGCGAGCGCGCGGCGCTGGTCTTCGTGGTGCGGCGCGGCACGCCGCTGTAGAGATCGTACGTCTCGCCCGCTTCTGCCAGGTGCGCATCGACAAAGAACCAGCGAAATCCCGCGTACGAGAGATGCTCCTCGATTCCTGGGCGATCCGCGACCGGCGTGGCCGATGGCAGCGGCTGCCAGGGACCCCGCGGACGATAGGCGCATTCGGGTACCCAGCAACCGCGCGGCAGTTCGCCGAAACGGCGTACGTGCTCGGCGCGACCGACCAGCAGCTGGAGCCGAATGCTCTCGTCGCGCCCGAGCAGCGGCAGGAAGCCATGCGTTGCTGCGGAAGAGATCAGCTCCAATCGTCCAGCGGCCGCATGACGGCGGAACGCACCGATCAGGTCACCACCGATCTGTCGCCACGTCGCCTGCAGCGTCTCGACACGTGACTTCCAGAATGCGGCGAGCGGGATGAGTTCGGTGTCACCGGATTGGTCGAGTTCGTCGGGCAGCGTGTCAATCGCCTCGAGTCGCTGCGCAAAATATGCATCGAGCTCCGTGCGAAACGTCGGGTGCGCGAGCTGTGCCGCGAGCACCGGGGTGACGCCGAGCGTGAGCATGGCATCGGTTCCGCTCGTCTCGAGCCGATCGAGCGCCGCCACCAGCGGGAGGTAGGTGTCGAGCGCCGCTTCGCAGATCCAGTCGCTGCCGTGCGGCCAGCGCCCATGGTGCAACACCCACGGCAGGTGACTGTGCAGCGTGAGAACGAATCGCATGCTCACGTGTTCCGCTCTGCCGCGATCGCAATCGCGCGGCCGTAAAGGTCGAGATACGTCTCCGCCACGCGGTCCCATCCGAAATCGCTCGTCATCGCGGCGCGCTGCATCTCGACCCACGCCGCCGTGCCCCGGTGCTCCGTCACCGCACGCCAGAGGCCACCGAGCACGCCGCGCTCATCAAACGCGTCGAACAGGAAGCCGGTGATGCCGTCCTTGATTGTGTCGGCGAGCCCGCCTACGCGTCGGGCGACCGGAATCGTGCCGTAATGCTGCGCCCGCATCTGGGTCAGGCCACACGGCTCGTACTGCGACGGCATCAGGAAAAGATCGGCGCCAGCCATGAGCACATGCTCGAGCTCGTCGCTGAACGCGGTCTCG
>JANMSC010000261.1:0-9192 GCA_031388885.1 Gemmatimonadales bacterium
CGATGGGGGCCCATCGAAGAGGCAGGCATGCTCGCTCGAACGTCGCGCAGGTTCATCCTCCTGGCAGCCATTGTGGCCTCTGCCGGGTGCAGTGCGAAAGCGCCACAGCAACTGGTGACCGGCGACGCCGCCTCGAGGGTGTACGTGGCCCCCGGCGAGTATGACGAGTTCTACTCGTTCATGTCGGGCGGGTTCAGCGGCAACATGACGGTGTACGGTCTGCCGTCGGGACGACTCCTCAAGACCATCCCGGTCTTCTCGCAGTTCCCGGAGAACGGCTACGGCTACACCGAGGAGACCAAGCCGATGCTGCAGACGTCGTACGGCGTGGTGCCGTGGGACGACACCCACCATCCGCAGCTCTCGCGGACGAAGGGGATGCCCGACGGGCGTTGGCTCTTCATCAACGGCGTCAACACGCCGCGCATCGCTCGCATCAACCTGACCACGTTCGAGACCGACGAAATTCTCGAGATTCCGCACGCGGCCGGCGGCCATGCGTCGCCCTTTATCACGCCAAACTCCGAATACGTCGTCTCCGCGATCCGCTTCTCGGTGCCAGTGCCCAATGCCGACGTGCCGGTCGAGACGTTCAAGCAGAACTTCAAGGGGTCGCTCTCGTTCATCCGGGCCGACCAACCTGGCAAGATGGACATCGCCTTTCAGATCCTGATGCCGGGGTACAACTACGACCTCGGTCGCGCCGGCAAGGCGAAGTCGGATGGCTGGTTCTTTTTCACCACGTACAACTCCGAGCAGGCCTACACCAAGCTCGAAGTGAACGCGTCGAAGAACGACAAGGACTACATCGCTGCGGTGAACTGGAAGCGTGCGGAGCAGTGCGTCGCCGAGGGCAAGGCGAAGTCCGTTCCGTCGAGGTACGTGCACAATGTCGTCGACGCAGCATCTCGAATCGCGACCAGCGAGATGAAGACGTCGGTCAAGATGCTCCTGCCGACCGACTGCGCGGGGAGCGTCTATTTCCTGCCGACCCCCAAGTCGCCGCATGGCGTCGACATCGATCCCACCGGCGAGTACATCGTCGGCGGCGGCAAGCTCGCGTCGGTCATCCCGGTGCATTCGTTCACGAAGATGATCGCCGCGATCGAGGCGAAGGCGTTCGACGGCGAGCTCGACGGCATTCCCGTGCTCAAGTACGAGGCGGTGATCGCGGGCGAGGTGAACAAGCCGGGCCTGGGCCCGCTCCACACCGAGTTCGATGCCAAGGGCAACGCCTACACGTCGATGTTCATCTCGTCGGAGATCGTGAAGTGGAAGCTGGGCACCTGGGAAGTGCTCGACCGGATGCCGGTGTACTACTCGATCGGACACCTGATGGTGCCGGGCGGCGACGGCGTGACCCCGTGGGGCAAGTACGTCGTGGCGCTGAACAAGATCACCAAGGATCGCTACCTGCCCACCGGTGGCGAGCTGACCCAGTCGGCGCAGTTGATCGACATCAGTGGCGACAAGATGCAGCTGCTGCTGGACTTCCCGACCCAGGGCGAGCCGCACTACGCCCAGGCGCTGCCCGCGAGCATGATCAAGGACAAGCAGATCAAGTTCTTTTCGCTCGCCAGCAACACACATCCCTACGTCACCCGCGCCGAGTCGGAAGGGTCCGTCACCCGCACGGGCCGGCGGGTGCACGTGAAGATGATCGCTATCCGGTCGCACTTCGCACCTGATGTGATCGAGGGGATCGAGGTCGGCGACACGGTGTACTGGCACGTGACCAACGTCGAGCAGGACTGGGATATCCTGCACGGCTTTGCCGTGTTGGGCATGAACACCGCGGAGATCATTCTGCAGCCCGGCGAGACGCGCACGATCACGTGGGTGCCACAAAAGGTTGGCGTGTTCCCGTTCTACTGCACCGACTTCTGCAGCGCGCTGCACCAGGAGATGTCGGGCTACGTACGGGTGAGCGCCCGGGGCAGTGGCGTGCCAATCAAGAGCGGCGTCAGTGCACGGTCGGCGACGCAGCAAGCGCGAGCGGGCAAGTACACGCCACCGGCCAACTCGCATCTGCACGTCGCGGCGCCAGCCGCCACAGGCGGGCGGTAAGGTGACGCGCCGAGCGCGCCTCCTGGCAGCACTCGTAGTCCTGATCGGGCTGGGAGCGCTGATGCTGCCACTCTGGGAGGTGCGTCTCGGGGCGCCGCAGTACCCCGAGGGACTGGGGCTCAGGATCTATGCCCACACAGTCACCGGCATCAAGCCGCATGACCTGACCAACATCAATGGCCTCAATCATTACATCGGGATGAAGGCGATCACGCCCGCCGCTATTCCCGAGCTGCGCATCATGCCCTGGTTGATCGGCGCGTTGGTGGCGGTGGGTGTGGTGCTTGCGGTGCTCGGCGCGCGCCGCGGTCTCTGGATCTGGCTCGGCTGTTTCGCGGTGCTGGGGGTGGCCGGGCTCTACGACTTCTGGCGGTGGGAATACGATTACGGGCACAACCTCGATATGGACCAGGCGATCATCATCGTCCCGGGGATGACGTACCAGCCGCCGCTGATTGGCAGCAAGCAGCTGCTGAACTTCACCGCCACCGCGTGGCCTGGCGCCGGAGCCGCCGCGCTCGGCGTGGCATTCGTTGGGGTGGCCGCGGTGCTGCTGTTCACACCGCCGAGAGCGGTGTCATGACGAGGCGCGACGCGATCCTCGCGATCACCGCGACCATCGCATCGGTGCCGCTGGTTGGATGCGGCAGCAACACTCCGGAGCTGCTCTTCGATCGCGACACCTGCGACTTCTGCCGGATGACGATCAGCGACCGGCGGTTCGGCGCGGTCGCGAAGACGGCCGGCGGTCGTGTGGCTCGGTTCGATTCGATCGAATGCCTGGCCGCATGGACCATGAAGGAAGCGGAGCAGCCACGCACCGTGTGGGTTGTCGATGCGATGCAACCGGGGTCGCTCCGGCCGCTCGCCGAGGTTCGAATCCATCGCGCCGCTCCGGGCAGATCACCGATGGGGCAGGGGTACGTGGCGGTCGCCCGGACGCATGGAAGTACGCCGTGGGACGGACCGGCCGTGTCGTGGGACAGCGTCCGCGCCGCGGCCGGCCGCCAGAGTGCACGTCTGGTTTACGAAAACGGGGGGCGCTGATGCTCACCGCGCTTGTGGCCGTCGCCCTCTTTCAGGGGCAGCTCGTCGTCTCACCCGCGGGCCCCTTTCGCACGATCGCTTCAGCCGTCGCGGCCGCGGCACCGGGCGACACTGTCGTCGTGCGACGCGGCGTGTACCGCGAGCCGACCGTGCGGATTGATCGCGGGATCACAGTGCACGGCGAGCCCGGCGCGGTGCTCGACGGCGAAGGTGTGCGCCAGCTGATCGTGATTGCCGGTGACGGTGCGACCGTTCGCGGATTGACGTTCCGCAACACCGGGAGTTCCTATCACGAAGATCGCGCCGCCGTGCACGCCGACAGCGCGACCCGCTGCCAGATCGAGGGAAACCGCTTTGAACGGACGTTTTTTGCGATCTACCTCGCGCGCACCGAGGGCTGCGTGGTGCGCCACAACGTCGTGATCGGCTCACCGAGCACCGAGACCGCAACCGGCAACGCGATTCATTCGTGGGGATCCCGCGACTTGTTGGTCGAGGGGAACCGACTGTCGGGCCATCGGGACGGGCTCTACTTCGAGTTCACCCGGCACGCAACCGTGCGCGACAACGTCAGCGAGGGACACATCCGGTACGGCCTGCACTTCATGTACGCCGACTCGTCATCATACGAACGCAATGTGTTCCGCCGCAATGGCAGTGGCGTCGCGGTGATGTATTCGAAGGTCGTGGCGATGACCGGGAACACCTTCGAGGAGAACCGCGGCGCGACTGCCTATGGCCTCCTGCTCAAGGAGATCGCCGACGTGCGCCTCGACCGCAACACATTTCGCGCCAATACCACCGGGCTGCTCGCGGACGGCGCCGAGCGGGTGCAGGTGCTCGACAACCGGTTCGAAGCGAATGGCTGGGCGATCCGGCTGCTGTCGAGCACCAGCGACGGCACCTTCCGCGGCAACGCGTTCAGCGGTAACTCGTTCGATGTCGCGGTGAACAGCCGCAGCACGACGCCCGACTTCGAGGCCAACTGGTGGGACGCCTATCGTGGCTGGGATCTCGATCGCGACGGCACCGGCGATGTCGCTCATCACCCGGTGCGTCTCTTCGCCCTGCTGGTCGAACGGGCGCCAGCGGCAATGATGTTGCAGCGATCGCTGTTCGTTCGCGTGCTCGACGCGGCCGAACGCACGCTGCCCGTGCTCACGCCGTCGAACGTGGCCGATACCCGGCCACTGATGCGTGTCTCCGCGAGGGTACCACGATGATCCACGTGACGAACCTGTGCAAGCAGTTCGGGCGCCGTCAGGTGCTGTCGGGGATCGACGCGACCATCGCCGACGGACGGATCACCGCGCTCGTGGGCCCCAACGGTGCGGGCAAGACGACGTTCATCAAGATCCTGCTGGGACTGGCCCGTGCGGACCACGGCACGATCGCGATTGACGGCCAGATCGTGGGCGCCTCACCGGCGTACCGCGGAGCGATCGGGTACATGCCGCAGATTGCGCGCTTCCCGGCCCACCTGAGCGGTCGCGAGCTGCTCGCCATACTCACGGCGGTTCGCGATGGCCACGCCGAGCCTGATCTGACGCTCGCCGAAGCGTTCGACCTGGGCGAACAGTTCGACCGCCCGCTCGGCGTGCTGTCGGGCGGCACGCGGCAGAAGGTCAATGCGGTGCTCGCGTTCGCGTTCCGACCGTCGCTGCTCGTCCTCGACGAGCCGACGGCCGGACTCGACCCGCTTGGTGCGCGGGTGCTCAAGGATCGGCTCCATGCTGAGCGCGCGCGTGGCACGGCGGTGCTGATCACGTCGCACGTCCTCCCCGAGCTCGAAGAACTTGCCGATGACGTCCTGATGCTTTCGGACGGCACCGTTGCGTGGGCCGGCGAGTTGCAGAGCCTCAAGCGCCGTACCGGCGAGCAAACGTTTGAACGGGCGGTGGCGCGTCTGCTCGCGGGCAGCACCCTGCTGGCGGTCGCATGAGGACGACCCTGGTGCTCGTGGTGATGGCGCTGCGCGAAGCGTGGCGCGGGCGGTGGCTCGCCGGGTTGACGATCGGCCTCATGGTGTGTGGCGAACTGTTGATCCGGTTCAGCGGCGGCGGTGCCACCACGCTGGTGTCGCTGCTCGACGTGGCGTTGATCCTGACACCGTTGGCCGGTCTCGTCGTCGGTACGATGCAAGTGCACAACGCCCGCGAGGTGACCGAGCTGCTCCTGGCGCAGCCGCTCGAGCGACGTCGCCTGTTTGTCGCCCAATACCTCGGTGCGGCGTTACCGCTCGCGGCGGCGCTCACGATCGGGTTGCTCGCACCGTTCGCATGGCACGGACTGCTGTTGGGACCTGACGCCTGGCGGTTGGTCGCGCTCGCGGGCGCGGCAAGCGCCCTTGCGATGGTCAGCCTCGCGCTGGCCTTCGTGATCGCACTCCGGGTCGATGATCGGGTCCGGGCGCTCGGCCTCGCGCTCACCGTGTGGCTGGTCGGCGCGGTGCTCTGGGACGGCGTAATCCTGCTGCTGGCACTACTCTTCGGCAATGCACCGATCGAGATACCACTGCTGGTGATGCTCGCGCTCAATCCGTTCGACCTCGCACGCGTACTGCTCCTGCTCGGCAGCGACGCGGCAGCAATGCTCGGCTACACCGGTGCCGTGTTGCAGCAGGTGCTTGGTACCGCTGCCGGTCGGGCTGCGCTGACCGGAGCGCTTGTCCTGTGGACTGTAGTGCCTCTATGGGCCGCGGGCCGCACGTTTGCCCGGAAGGACTTCTGATGCCTCGCCGTGAGATGGGTGCCGCGAACGGCACAACAAACAATCATGGCGCCTACGCCACGGAGAGAACCAGTACAATGCCGACGCAAACCCGATTCGTTGCGACTTTAGGATTGTTGATCTCCGTTGGGTGTGGTGGCGCCAAGGACGCACCACCGCCAATGGAGCAGCCAATCGCACCGCCGCAGGTCGCCGCCGGGGAGGTGATCACGGTCGAGATGATCACCGACGAGACCGGGAGCCACTTCAAGCCGAAGGAGTTCGAGGCTCACCCTGGCGACATCATTCGCTTCACGCTCGCCATCGGCGTCCACAACGCGCACTTCGTGGCCGACAGTAACGCCGGTGTGCCGAACCTGCCGCCTGCGACTGAGCTCCTCCAGCTTCCCGGCCAGACCGTGGACGTCATCGTCCCCAATGCGCCCGGCAAGCGCTTGTTCTTCCAGTGTGATCCCCATGCCGCCCTCGGCATGATCGGCCACGTGAAGGTCGAAGGCGACGATGACGAGTGAGCGGATGGACGACTCCCGAGGACCATTGCCCACCATCATCCAGGGCGGCATGGGGGTCGGCGTCTCGAACTGGCGGCTCGCGCGAGCGGTATCCCGTCGAGGTCATCTCGGTGTCGTGTCGGGCACGGCCGTTGATACGGTCCTTGTGCGGCGCCTGCAGGATGGCGATCCCGGGGGCCACATCCGGCGCGCGATGGCTGCGTTCCCGATACCGGACATTGCCGATCGAGTGCGCAAGCGCCACTTCCGGGAGGCGGGGCGTGCGCCCGGCGCGCCCTACACCATGCTGCCGATGTACCGCGTGGGGTCGCCGCTTGCGCGCGACCAGGTGACGATGCTCGGCGCGTTCGTCGAGGTGTGGCTCGCGAAGGAAGGGCACACCGGTGAGGTGGGGGTGAACCTGCTCGCCAAGGTCCAGTTCCCGAACCTCGCCGTGCTCTATGGGTCGATGCTCGCCGGTGTGGACTATGTCCTGATGGGCGCAGGGATTCCGCGTGACATTCCAGGGATCCTCGATGCGTTGGCAACGAACTCGCCTGCTACCATGCGACTTGAGGTGGATGGCGCCGCGCCTGGCAGCGAACCGGTGCTGCGACTCGATCCGGCGGTGCATTGGGGGCGTACTCCGCCCGTTGCTGTTGCGCGCCCGCGCTTTCTCGCGATCGTTGCCAGCAACTCACTCGCCACGATGCTCGCGCGCAAGGCCAGTGGCAGGGTGGACGGGTTTGTGATCGAGGGGCCAACGGCGGGTGGTCACAACGCGCCGCCGCGCGGGGCGCTGCAGTTGACGCCTGATGGCGAACCGTTGTACGGCGAGCGTGATGTCGTTGACCTGGCCAAGATGTCGGAACTCGGCCTGCCGTTCTGGCTTGCTGGTGGGGCCGGATCGCCAGGGGCACTCCGGTCGGCACTCGACGCCGGCGCCGCGGGCGTTCAGGTGGGCACGCTCTTCGCTTTCTGCGAAGAGTCAGGCCTCGCGGATACATACAAGTCGTCGATCCTCGAGCATGCTTCGCGTGGCAACGTGGCGGTGTTCACCGATCCCCTCGCGTCGCCTACCGGCTACCCGTTCAAGGTCGTGCACTGGCCCGACGAACCGGCGAGGGACGCCGTTGCGCGCGAGCGCGTCTGCGACCTCGGGTACCTGCGCACGGCATACCAACGTCCCGATGGTCGGATCGGCTATCGGTGTCCGGCGGAACCAGTCGAGGCGTATGTCGAGAAGGGCGGCAAGCGCGAGGACACGGTGGGACGCCACTGCCTGTGTAATGCGCTGATGGCCGATATCGGGCATCCCCAGGTGCGCGGAGAACGACTCGAACCGGCGATGGTGACGAGCGGCGACGACCTGCAAACGATCAGTGGATTTCTGGGTGGGCGGACCGCGTACACCGCCGACGACGTGCTCGACTACCTCCTCGCAGGAGTGCGCGCGGCCGCATAGCCTCTCGCTGCTCGACGCTAGTGGCTCAGCTCGCCGGCACGAAGGAGCAACCGTTCTCCTGCGCCACCGCGACGGCAAAGATTCCCGACGGCTGCAAGATGATTCCGGGGAGCACGTCGGCTTTCGCGGCCGCAAGCGCTGCTGCTGCCGACATCCCTGCGGCGACGTACTTGGGAACCACGTAGAACTGCAGCGCGACGTTGCACGCCAGCACCACGCCTCCCGATTGCTGGAACGCCTCGAGGGTCAGGTTCCTGAACGGTTCCGGCACTTCAGCACGGGCGGCGCGGCTCGGGTTGATCTTGAGCCCGCGACCGCTGGCGTCCTTGAAACCGGTCGACTCGCCAATGTCGAATCGGGCCCAGTACGCATCGTTCATCGCCAGGTGGATGCCATGGTGCCTGAGCACGAGCACGCGATTCGTCTCGGCGGGTGACGCGCCGAAGACCTCGGTGAACTGCCCAGTGATAAAGTTGGAACGGAGGACGGCTTCACCGTCACCGGCTTCCGGGGCGTCCAGAACCATTTTGTGCTTGCCATTCAGGCGCTTGGTCCACGACATGTCCCAGTCAGAGTGGTCCGGCGCGGGGAATCGGGGCCCGGCAGGCTCGGCTGCGAGGGTCGCGGGCGCTGCGGCGAGTAGCGCGGAAGCGCCCACCCAGCCAATGAAGTCTCGGCGTTGCGTTGACACGAAGCTCTCCTTGAGTTTTCGAGGTAGTTCATTCTATCCATGGATAGCTCTCGGCGGAATGGGCCTGCGTGCGCTGGCCGTTCCGTTTGGTCAGAACCCAGCGTATTTTCGCGGTCCGGCCGGTTGTCCAGCCGCTCGGCAGGGTAGCTCAGCTGGTTAGAGCACGGCACTCATAATGCCGGGGTCGCGGGTTCGAGTCCCGCCCCTGCTACTAGATATTCCTGACCTCGCGACAACCATCCCGGTCGACCGACCGTCGCGGGTGGAGCTGCGGCCGCTGCGCTGCCTCGCTCGCCTTCGGCTCGAGTCCCGCCCCTGCTACTAGATATTCCTGACCTCGCGACCACCATCCCGGTCGACCGACCGTCGCGGGTGGAGCTGCGGCCGCGTTGCGGCCTCCCGCCCGAGGCCCAGGAGACGATCAAGTTGGGAACCCCCGTTCTTCGTGGAGTCCCGTTTTCTGTTCGCGTTCTCCGCGCACAAGGCACATTGCAACATCGCGGCAACAGCGGCGACGCCGAAGGCCTTTCGCACGGAACTGAAAACGCACAAGACAACCGAGAACTGTGACGGCGATGCGTTCTGGTTGTTTTAACTTGTATTTTTTCTGATAGAAGCGACCTGGCTTACTAATTGTGTTTTCACTCGTTACAGAATAGATTTCAATGAATTCATTAAAGATGAACTTATTAGTAATTGCT
>JANMSC010000322.1:0-21400 GCA_031388885.1 Gemmatimonadales bacterium
GAGCCTGACCGGCTCTTCGTCGGCCTGGGGATCGCCGCCCATCTGGGCAGTCCAGGTTTTGCCGGCGTCTTTGGTGTGGATGATCGTGCCCTTGGAGCCCGCGACCCATCCCTTGTCGATGGTGACGAAGAAGACTTCGCGAAAATCGAGATCCTCGCTGAAGCTCACCGCCTCCCAGACCCCCTTGAACGCGATTGGAGCGGCGGCGGGCTGTTGCGCGGCCAGCGGGCCGGCAATGACGAGCGCGAAAATCGATCGGTAGAAGATCATGCGCGCAGTCCTCGTTGAATTGTCGGACCCTTCGCCGGACCGTATGTTCGGATTCATCCCTATGTCACCTTTGCCGGGCGGGCGTTACAGCGACGGGGCGGAATCTAACGCGCCGGCGGAGGACCGTGAGCTCGCGGGGATTGGATCCTGGCCATGAGCCAGACCAGCTGGCTCGGCCGCCCCGCCCGGTAGATTCTTCCAATGACAGTGGCGGGCGCGTGCGCGAAGGTTGGCTCAAGAACACCTTCGAAATGAGGTAGCCAGTGACCACACCCTATCGTTTCGGATTGCTCGCGACCCTGATGCTCACGGTCGTCGCGTGCGTAGAGCGGAGGCAGCAGGAGCCGGACGCGCCAAACCTCGATGTCCCCGCCTGGACCGCCGACGCGATCTGGTACCAGGTCTTTCCAGAACGCTTCCGCAACGGCGACCCGTCGAACGATCCCACAGCGCACGACATCGTGGGATTCACGTCGGACCCAGCGCCCGTTGGCTGGCAGCCGACGCCGTGGTCGCACGACTGGTACCGGGAGGAATCGTGGGCTGCGGCGACCGGCAAGGATTTCTACACCATTGCGCAGTTCCGCCGGTATGGGGGCGACCTGCAGGGGATCATCGATCGACTCGATTACCTCCAGAGCCTCGGGATCACCGCGCTGTACCTCAACCCGATCAACGACGCGCCATCGCTGCACAAGTACGATGCCCGGAACTACCATCACGTCGACCGTAACTTCGGCCCTGACCCGCGCGGCGACGAAGCGCGGATGGCAGCAGAAGACCCAGCGGACCCCGCCACCTGGACGTGGACCGCCGCCGACAGTCTCTTCCTCGCGCTGGTGCGCGACGTCCATCGGCGCGGGATGCGCATCATCATCGATTACTCGTGGAACCACACCGGGATCACGTTCTGGGCGTGGCGCGATGTGCTCGCCAAGCAGCGAGCCTCACGATTCGCCGATTGGTACGAGATCGAGCGATTCGACGACCCCGCCACGCCCGACACCAGCGAATTCAGCTATCGCGGTTGGGCAGGCGTGCCATGGCTGCCGGAGTGGAAGAAGGTTGGCCGGCCAACCGGTCAGACCCACGGCGCGATCGAGGGGAATCTTGTCCTGGGGGTGCGAGACCTGGTGTTCAACGTCACCCGGCGCTGGCTCGACCCGAATGGCGACGGCGATCCCGCCGATGGTGTGGACGGATTCCGGCTCGATGTGGCCGAGATGGTGCCGCTCGGCTTCTGGCGCGACTACCGACGCTTTGTCCGCAGCATCAACCCCGACGCCTTCCTCGTCGGAGAAGTGTGGTGGGAGTCGTGGCCTGACAAGGTGTACGATCCCGCGCCGTGGCTTGCGGGCGACGTATTCGATGCCGTCATGAATTACCGGTGGTACGCCCCCGCGCGAAGCTTCTTCGCCGGTGCAACGCCCGCGATCACGGCATCGGCGTATGCCGCGGCCATCAACTCGCTAGCCCGCGGCATCGAGCTGCCGCACCAGAAGGCGATGATGAACCTGACGGCGAGTCACGACACGCCACGTTTCGGGACTTCGATCTACAACCCCGGACGCAACAAGTTCCACGCGAATCCGCGCGAGGACTCCACCTACCGGATCGATCGCCCCGACGAGCGAGCGCGAGCTGTTCAGCAGCTGATCCTGGTGCAGCAGTTCACCTTCCACGGCGCGCCGCATATCTGGAATGGTGACGAGGTCGGGATGTGGGGCGCCGACGACCCCGACGAGCGCAAACCGATGGTCTGGTCGGACCTGCCGTACGACGACGAGACGACCCATCCGTTCGGTCGCCCGCGTCGGCACGATCGCGTGACGCCCGACACCGCGCTGTTCCGGGTGTATCGCGACCTCATCAGCATGCGGAAACAGCACCTTCGCCTCTTCGTGGACGGCACGCTGCACTGGCTGCTCACCGACGACGCGAACGGGCTGCTGGCCTACGAGCGCGTACTCGGCGAGCAGCGCGCCATCGTTGCGTTCAACGCCTCAGCCGAGCCTCACACGCTGAGCGTCGCTGCCACCGGCAACTACCGGCTTGTGTACCCGACGAGTGGTGGCGTGACCGCCGCAAACACCGCGCTCCGTGTCGAACTGCCGCCACGAGCGGCACGAGTGTGGATCAGGGAGTGACGGGTGCCTCACCCAGTAGCACAAGACCTGATCCGGTGGTGAGCGCGATCATGCCGTTCACCACCGTGCCTCGCGCACCGGAGTAGCCGTCAACTAACACGGTTCCATCAGGGAAAACGCCGAATACGGGGATCACCTTCGGGCCGGTCCCGTGGTCCATCGCCACGATCACCCGGTCGATGTGTCCACCCACCTTGAGTGTGCGGCTGAACATGTACGGCTGCGCCTGGAGCGCACGGTGCACACCCGCCCCCACCGCCGGATGCGCCCGACGGAACTGGCCGAGTCGCTGCCAGTGTGACAAGATCTCGTTGGTGCGCCCTCGCCGCTCCAAGTCGCCCCAATTCATGAACGATCGCAGGTTTGCGTCACCTTCGGCACCTGCCACGCGGAGCGGTCGCGCCAGCTCGTCACCGTAATAGATCTGGGCGCCGCCGGGTGCAAGAAGGAGCCGGGTTCCTGCACCGCAAGGATCCTTCCGGTCGCGGTCGTACGGCCCGCCATCATCGTGGGAGCTGATGTAGTTGATGAGCGAGACCCCTCGCAGCGCGCCGGCGCTCAGCGTCGCGCTGTAGCGAGTGAAAAGTCCGTCGAGTCCGCCGACAGTATCGCTCTTGAAGCCGAAGTTGATCAGACCGTCGTAACCGTGCGCGAAGTAGTCGACGGCGCGGTCGCCGAAGTCATACGTTCGCCCCTGCTCGGCGCCATAGCCGAACACCTCCCCCATCATGTAGAAGGGAAGGCCGTCAAGTGCTGACCCTGGGTGCGCGCGCTTCCACTCGGCGAACGCCGTATCGGCTTCCCGTTTCAACTCGGCGCTGACACTCTCCTCGAAGTGCTTGGCGGTATCCACGCGGTAGCCGTCGAATCCGAACTCACGCACCCAGTCGGTGAGCCACTTGATGAGGTAGTAACGCGGTGCCCGCGGATAGTTGGTGCGCGCGAAGAACGTGTCGAGCTCGGCGACCTCTCGATCGAGGCGGCCCTCGTGCGACCACTTCGCCGCCAACATTGGTGGCAGCGCCACCGGCTCGTTCCGATCGGTGCGGACATCGGGAAGATTGGCCACCAGCGTGCAGTCCACCGTGGTGGTGTAGCTGCGATACGTGCATTGCGGACTCGTGCGCACCCAGTCAGCCGGCCAGCGCGGATCCTGAGGCGTCACCGGACCTGTGTGGTTGATGACAGCGTCCATGAGCACGCGGATGCCGTGCCGGTGCGCCGCATCCACCAACGCGCGGAGGTCGGCCTCAGTGCCGAGCGCCGGATCGACCGCAGTCCAGTCGCGGGTCCAGTAGCCGTGATAGCCGTAGGTTCTTCCGGTTCCCTCGTCGACGCTGCCGTGAACCTGCTCGACGAAGGGCGTGAGCCAGATTGCGTTGACGCCAAGGCGGTCGAAATATCCCTCGTCGATCCGCTGGCGAATTCCGGCCAGGTCGCCGCCCTCGAAGCTGCGCAGCAGCGTGCCGTCATGCGCTCGACCGAGTGCGCGATCGTTGCCGGGGTCGCCGTTATGGAAACGGTCGGTGAGGAGGAAATAGACAGTGGCACTGTTCCAGAACACCGCCGGGTCCATTGACGCAGCGGCGGTCCCCCTCGGCGTGACAGCCGGCGGGGCGACGTGCGCGCACGCGCTGAGCGCGATGACGCTGCCGAGCAGGGTGGTGCGAATGCTCGGCATCATGCGCGGGCGGCCACGTCGTCCTTGTCGTCGACGCGAAACGTCAACGCGGCGGCGAGCACCAGCGACGCACCGCCGACCAGCAGTGCGTAGATCGCGTCACCACCAAAGAAGCGCCCGACCACGAACCCCAGAACGGCCGCCGCAACGATCTGCGGGATCACGATGAAGAAATTGAAGACCCCCATGTAGTAACCCATTTTCGATGGCGGCAATGATCCGGTCAGGATCGCGTAGGGCATCGAAAGGATGCTCGCCCACGCGATGCCCACGCCCACCATCGAACCCAGCAGGTACCGCGGGTCGGTCAAGATGAAAATCGAGAGCAATCCGAATGCGCCGCACAGCAGGCAAATCGCGTGGGCCAACTTGCGGCTGGTCCGGCGCGCGAGGACCGGGATGGCGAACGCCACCAGGGCGGCCACGCCGTTGTAGGCACCAAATCCGACCCCCACCCAGTTGGCGCCTTCGTTGTACAGCGCCGACGTGGTGTCAGTGGTGTGGTACAGGTGACTGGTCACCGCCGCGGTGGTGTAGATCCACATCGCAAAGAGGGCGAACCACGAGAAAAACTGCACCCATGCAAGTTGCTTCATCGTCTGCGGCATGTCCTGAAGGTCGTTCAGGATATTGACGAGGGCGTTGTCGTGTCGGCCGCGCTGTTGCATGAGCCCGCTGACGATGAGCAACAGCCCTGCGACACCGATACTGGCCGACAGGATCATCACCTGATGGATGGCGCGGCTCGCCAGCCAGACACTGAACGCCGCCCCCACCACCATCAGGATTGCGCCGAGACGGACCTGCCGTTGGCCGTTGGCGGAGTACTCAGCGGCCGTCCGTGTTGTCGTGGCGAATCCCTCTCGGGCCTGGTGCTCTTCGAACGACGCCATTTGTTCGGGCGAGTACTCCCTCGATCGCACCACCGTCCAGAGTACCGCGAGAAAGAAGACCGCGGCGCCGAAGTAGAACGAGAGGCGCACCGAGTCGGGGATCACGTTCGGGGGCGCTTCATTGGACACGCCGAATTGATTGGTCAGGAGCCAGGGGAGCATCGATGCCACGACGGCGCCGATACCGATGAGGAAGCTCTGCATCGCGAAGCCGGTGGTGCGCTGTTCCGACGTGAGGTTGTCGCCGACGAACGCACGGAACGGCTCCATCGAGATGTTGATGGAAGCATCCATGATCCACAGCACCCCGGCTGCCACCCACAGCGCGGGCGAGTTTGGCATCGCGATCAGTGCGAGTGAGGCCAGGATGGCGCCGCCGAGGAAGTACGGACGCCGTCGGCCCAGGCGGGTCCAGGTACGGTCGCTGAAGTAGCCGACAATCGGCTGGACCACGAGTCCGGTCACAGGGGCCGCGATCCACAACACGGGGATGTCTTCCACCTTCGCCCCGAGGGTTTCGAAGATCCGGCTCACATTCGCGTTCTGGAGCGCGAAGCCGATCTGGATGCCGAGAAATCCGAAACTCATGTTCCAGATGTCCCAGAACGTCAGTCGAGGCTTGGGACGGAGGGCGTGCGTTGCTGTCTGCAGTGGGCCGTGCGCCATGTCGCGCAACGCCGGCGGGCGGGGAGGATGCGATGTCATGGGAGGGCCAGTTTCAGGTGAGTGGGGTTCACGGGATCACCGGCGGCGCGAGCCTCTGCGAGCGCGCGAATGCAGGTGTCCACGAAGGGGTCGGTGATGATGTCATCCAGCAGGCGGGCCATCGGCCGCTGCCAGTTGGGATGCTCGGACGATCGGGTCCCTGGAAGGTTCACCCCGCGCTCCTCAAGCCAGAGATCCTCGAGCCAGGCAACCACCAGCGAACTCTCCGACCGGCCCAGCCACGCCAGCAGGGCGATCAACAGTGCGCTTGGCTCGTCAACAGTGCTGCCCAGCCGCACGGCGAGTCGTTTCGCGGCACGAGCTCGATGCTTGCGGACGTTCTGCTCCGACTGGGGAATCAGCAGTCCGTGTCGAAGTCGTTCGCCGACGTCGGTGCCACCGAGCCATCCTGCAAACGTCGGCGTATCGTGGGTGCCCACCAGGGCCACGTCGTTGGCGGTCGGCGGGGCGAGATCTGGGTCCGATGCGGCCTGGAACTGTGCGAGATACATCCCACGGATTCGGTGGCGCGGCAACGCAACCCGGATCTCGCGAGGCACCGTTCCCAGGTTTTCTCCTACGACCTCGGAGCGATTGCGCTGCGACTCCAGTGTGAGCACCGCGAAGAGCTCGTCTGCCGGATACGACACATACGTCCCCTCGTGCACACCGAGGCCCTGCGGAATCCAGTATAGACGAGTCCACGCCATGATGTGATCGACGCGGAGCACGCCGGCGACCGCCATCTGGTGGGCAAGGGACGCCGCCAGATACTGGTGCCCCTCGGCGCGGGATGCGTTCGGAAGCACCGGGTTGAACCCCCAGTCCTGTCCGCTCGGGAAGCCGAGATCGGGAGGAGCGCCCACGGACATTCCGCGAGCGAACAGGGTCTGTCGCGACCACGCGTCGTAGCCGTCAGCATGAACACCCACCGCGAGATCCAATCCCAGTCGAACGCCGTCATGGTCCAGTCGCTCCCGAAGTTCGCGGAGCTGACGGCGCGCCATCGTCTGGGCCACGAGGTGGAAGCGCTCGACATCGGCATCCACCTGCGCGGGCTCGAGCGTGCCGTCACGGGCCGCTGGAGGCCACTCTCGCCAGTTCCTGCCGAGCCGGGCCTGGGCACCGCGAAAGCTGGCGTAGCGTGACAGCTCCTTGTCGAGCCGCGCACTCGCCGGCGCCGAGTGATCCGCCAGGGCGGTCCTGACCTCGGCGTCCGCCCGGGTGACATCCAGCGTGGCGGGGACATCGGTGGGCCGATGAGCCTCACCGAGGTCCAGGATCAGTTCCGACCAGAAGAGTCGACTCACCGGTGAGTACGGGCTCGGCTCTGGCCAATCGGTGTTGAAGGTGGGAAGCAGGGGAAGGGCGGTCACGAGATCGCCGCCGCGCTCGCGCACCCATCGACACAGCTGCTCAAAGTCGCGAAGATCGCCGACCGACCGACTCCGCATTGAACGCAGCGCGGCAAGCTGTATCCCGATTCCCCAACTACGATGTGCTCCCGGTCGGCGATACGCTTGTGTCGGCGCAGCGATGACGGTGCAGGTCGCG
The DNA here is from genome assembly GCA_031388885.1 of Gemmatimonadales bacterium. Taxonomy (GTDB): domain Bacteria; phylum Gemmatimonadota; class Gemmatimonadetes; order Gemmatimonadales; family GWC2-71-9; genus Palsa-1233. The sequence continues at coordinate 7,251 of JANMSC010000322.1, forward strand.
GTAACACCTGAGGCGACGACGGTGAGCGTGTGATAGCCCAGCGGAAGAGGCTGGATCGTTCCCAGCGATCTGCGGGCGATGTGCATGGGAGCGGCTTCGCCACCTTCCAGCAGCAGCTCTGCCTCGATATTGTCGCCCGTCGGGAGCGGGACATGTGAAAGGTCGCCGTCCCACGCGACGACCACCGGCGGAATCGCTGCGGCGCGGTGCGTCGCATGCCACGTGCGCAACGCATCGGCCGCGTCAGCCGCGCGGGTGACCTCGGCACCCATCGCGGCGCACACCCGCACGAGCGTCTCGTTCCCCACCGTTACCCGCTGGCGAAGGCCATTGGTGTAGCCGGTGTGTACGCCCAGCGCCTTCGCCAGGGCGTGGAGTGCCGTCAACTCAGCCACCGGATCAATCGGCAGGACGGACGTGGATCGCCTGACCGCCACCAGGTGCCAGGACGATATGCAAATGCGTGGTGGAGTTTACCGGGTGTCGGGTGATCGTGACCGGCAACGGATTGTCGAGCCAGTGTGCGTCTGGCGCGTCGGCATAAATCTCGGCGACATAGTGCTTCCCGGGCGTGAGAAACGTGAGCGGCACGTCGAGGGTGCGAGCCACTTCGTCCGTGATGGCGCCGATGAACCATCGCTCGCCGCCGCGTTCACGGCGGGCGACGACAACGTAGTCACCGATCCGGCCATCGATCACCCGGGTTGTGTCCCAGTCGACCGCGACATCCCGGATAAACTGGAACGCAGGCTGCCGATCGTAGTTTTCGGGAAGGTCAGCGGCCATCTGCAGCGGTGAATACAACACAACGTAGAGCGCCAGTTGTTTGGCCAGCGTGGTGCGGACCATCGCCTCGTCCGGCCGGCGAGGACGCCCGGTCCCGCGCTCGATCAACAGATCGAAAATCCCTGGCGTGAAATCCATCGGCCCGGCCAACAGCCGGGTGAAGAACAGGATGGTCTCGTGCTCTGGCGGATTGCCGCCGTCGCCGCTCCACGCGTTGTATTCCTGTCCGCGCGCCCCTTCGCGGGTCATCATGTTGGGATACGTGCGACGTTCGCCGGTGTCGTGCATCGGTTCGTGCACGTCGAGCATGATGCCATGTCGCGCGGCTGCCTCGATCACGCGGCGATAATGCTGCACCATGAATTGTGAGTAGTGCGAGTGACCTTCGCTGGTCATGTCCGTCACGTAACCGGACTTGAGCGCGTCGATCCCCAGCGAGCGGTAGAGCGCGAAGGCGCTATCAAGTTGCCGCTCGTAGTTCTGGATGCCGCCCGAGGTCTCGTTGTGCATGATCAGGCGAACACCACGCTGGCGCGCGTAGGCCGCTACGGCTGGCAAGTCGTAGTCGGGATAGGCCTGGGTGAACGAGAACGCATTGCGATTGGCGATCCAGTCGCCGTCCCAGCCGATGTTCCACCCCTCGACCAGGACACCGCCCAGGCCGTTGGCTGCGGCGAAATCGATATACCGTTTTGCGTTTGCCGTGGTCGCGCCGTGTTTCGGCCCGGAGCTCCAGGTGTTCGTGTTGATATGCATGCCCCACCAGATACCGACGTACTTCATCGGGTGAATCCAGTTGGTGCTGGTGATCGTCGATGGCGGGTTGAGTTTCAGGCCGAGCACCGAGGGTGCCAGATCCTCGACGCGGTCGGCCAGCTGGATCGTTCGCCACGGGGTGGCGAATGGAGTGCGGCCCCGCACCTTGATGCCGTCCGCCATCGGTGCCAGGGCTGCGCGAAGGAGGCGACTCTCGGTGCGCGTCCCGCTGAGAAACATTCGCGCGTAGTCGACCAGGTTCGCTTCGTGGATGACCATGACCGTGCGGCCGTCCGACATCTCGATCGTAAGCGGCGTCTGCACGCTGTCGAGCAGGCTCACTGGCCCGGAAGAGTAGAGCATTTCGGAGCGATCCTTCCGGCCCCAGTTGGATGGGATCCACCAGGCGCGCCCGTTGTCGGCGAGGGCGAACTCGGTCAGCTCGTCGCTGATCTTGAAGTCGTGCAGGCCCGACTGCTCGGGCAACTCGTAGCGGAACGCGACGCCGTCGTCAAAGGCCCGCACCCGGAGCGTGAACCGCCGAGCCGGGAGTGTTCGCTCCACGGCGGAGACGGCCAGTTCGTTGTGGTGGTCGTGCACGCGCGACACCTCGCCCCACGGCTGGGTCCACCATGCATCGTGCGAACGGCGGGTCGTGTCGACGATGCGCAGCCCGTCGCGAAGGGGTGGCGCCCCCTGCAACTCGAAGCCAAGGAGCGAAGGGAGTATCAGGGCGCGTCCGTCGCGCGCGAGACTGTAGTTCAGTCGGCCTTCCCTGATCTCCACGGTGACACGGTTTCGGCCATCCGGCGATGCGACGCTGACCTGGGCATGAAGGGTCAGGGCCGGGGCAACGATGGCCGTCGCGGCAACGCAGCACAGCAGATGGCAAGCTAGGCGGCGCATGGAAGCGTCCATGAGTCTGGAGCCAGGTTGTGGTGGGAATCACGATCGGCCGGCGGAGGTTCTGGCCGCGCAAAAAGAGTACGACGGTCGGCGCGCTTCCGCCAGCGGAGCTTGCGCTTCGACCGGTTGAATCGTATATGAGCGGCGATCCCCAGCTCACGACTGCCTCCAGGAACATCCGCGTGCCCCAGATCCAGCTCGCCCCAATCGACTACGCAATTCTGCTGGTGTACTTCGGCTTTGTGCTCGGCATCGGCTGGGTGCTGCGCCGGCATATCAAGAGCAGCGAGGATTTCTTCCTGTCGGGCCGCTCCATACCCACCTGGATCGCTGGGCTCGCGTTTCTCTCGGCGAACCTCGGCGCGCAGGAAGTGATTGGCATGGCCGCCTCGGGCGCCAAGTACGGCATGATGACGAGCCACTTCTACTGGGTCGGCGCGATCCCCGCCATGGTGTTCGTCGGCGTGTTCATGATGCCGTTCTACTACGGCTCGCGCGCGCGCTCCGTGCCGGAATATCTGCGGCTCCGGTTCGACGAGAAGACCCGGGGGTTCAACGCCCTCACCTTTGCGGCGATGACCGTGTTCTCCTCGGGCATCTCGATGTACGCGCTCGCGAAGATGCTCGAGCTCGTGCTGGGGTGGAACTTCCACACCAGCGTGGTGGTGTCGGCCGTTATCGTGTTGGTGTACATCGTGCTCGGCGGTCTCACCTCGGCGATCTACAACGAGGTGCTGCAGTTCTTCCTCATTGTCCTGGGCTTCCTGCCGCTGGTGCTCCTCGGGCTCAAGGATATGGGGGGATGGTCCGGCCTGACCGCCAAACTTGTGCCCGTTGCGACGAACGCCGGATACGCTCCGGGCGCCTGGACCGAATCGTGGCAGCACGTGGGCTCGGCGAGCGCCAATCCAATGGGCATCGAGTGGTTCGGCCTGGCGATGGGATTGGGATTCGTGCTGTCGTTCGGCTACTGGTGCACCGACTATCTCGTCGTCCAACGGGCCATGGCGGCAGAATCGATGTCTGCTGCGCGCCGCACTCCGCTCGTCGCCGCTGTCCCGAAGATGCTCTTTCCCGCGCTCGTCATCGTGCCCGGGATGATCGCGATCGCCCTGCACAACAGCAGCGGCGGCCAGTTGCTGCCCCTCGGCCCCGATGGCGTGCCGAACTACAACCTTGCCGTACCGATGCTGCTGGCGCACTATCTGCCGTCGGGCCTGCTGGGGCTCGGCCTCACGGCGCTGATGGCGTCGTTCATGTCGGGCATGGCCGGGAATGTCACCGCGTTCAATGCCGTGTGGACGTACGACATTTATCAGGCGTACATCCGGCCCGGGCAGACCGACCGCCACTACCTGAAGATGGGGCACGCGGCCACGGTGTTCGGGATCTTGCTCAGCGTGGTGGCAGCGTACGCGGCGACGCGTTTCAACAACATCATGGACATGCTCCAGCTCGTCTTCGCGTTTGTCAATGCGCCGTTGTTCGCGACGTTCCTGTTGGGGATGTTCTGGCGGCGGGCGACGGGCCACGGCGCGTTCTTCGGGCTGTTGATGGGGACGACTGCGGCAGCCGTGCACCACGGGCTCACCCTGCCATTCGGCGCGGTGCCGGGAATCAAGGGCGCCTTCCTCGGGTCCACGATGCATATGTACCCGAGCGAGATGGCGCAGAACTTCTGGACCGCGATCGTTGCGTGGAGTGTCTGCTTCTCGGCCACGATCGTCCTGTCCCTCCTGACGCAGCGGACAAAGTCGGACGACGAGCTTCGCGGCCTGGTGTATGCGCTCACGCCGCGCGTGGTCGAGCACGAGGTCGCGTGGTACAAGCGCCCGGCCGCCCTGGGCTCGATCATACTGGGGCTCACCCTCTTGCTCAACATCATCTTCTGGTGACCCTGCAATGAAACTCGACCTGCGACTCCCGATTGGCTTGATGTTCACCATCATGGGTGCCATGCTCACGTTGTTCGGACTGCTCGGGAATGATGCGATCTACACGCGGTCGCTGGGCATCAACGTCAACTTGTGGTGGGGCCTGGTGCTGCTCGGGTTCGGGCTCGTGATGCTCGCGCTGGTGGTCGGCGCCAGGCGGAAGCGCACCGAACCGCGGTAGCCCTGTCGGGCGCATCGGCCCAGCGGACTACCGCGGTGCCGTCGCACTGCCGATGTGCAGCGTGATGTGCTCGACTTCCACGCCGTATGGGCCTGGCGTGGCGACGACTCGATCTTCGCGTCGCAACGAGAGCTGCAGCCGCTCCAGGTGGTCGAGGCGTGGTCGGTCGGTGGGTCCGCCCCGCCCGGTCGCAGGCCCGACCCAATAATTCCACTCGCCGGGGAATCCCTGCGGAAGCAGCACGCCGCGGCCAATGGTGAACGCCATGAGCGGCAGCGACCGTTCGCTCCACATGGAATCGACCAGTACTGGCGTGCTCCAGCTGGTGCCGTCGTCCTCCATCAGTGTGACGTGCAATGTCTGGCGAGGCCCGAGTCCGCGGAGTCGAAGGTGCATCCGATCGGCGGCGACAATGGTCTCCTGTCGAGCGTTGATCCGTTCGCGAATCACCAGCGACGCGGTGTAGTCCGACAACGGATTGCCGCTCGCGGACGTGGGCAACTCGACATGGAATAACCGCGCACCGGTCACCGGTGAAAACCCCAGTCGGAAGAGCCCGCGCCGGCCCGCATCACCGATGCGGGTGAATGCCAGATCCCCAGCGTCTGCGCCGGGATCAAACAGCCGGAGCGGCGTCGCGGCGGCGACCACGTCAAACCTCCACGATGCCTCGGCCGAGTAGTTCCAGTCCCACGGTGCTTCGCGCCTGTCTCCCGGGAACGACCGCGCGTCGGTGCCCCGGTAGACGGTGATGACGAACTCGTGCGGACCGGCCTGCAAGCTCGCCGCCGGAATAGTTGCTGCATACTCGTAACCGCTCGCATGGCGCATCGAGTACCTGCGGAAGGACGACCCAACCGTCGGACGAATGAAGAGTGTGACAGAGTCCGGTGGAACCGCATCCACCACGCGAGCCGACACGCTGGCGTCGCGGCCGGTGATGACAACCGATGTCGCCAGCGACTCCACCGACAACGGCAGCGAATCGGCCGGTGGACCGTGGTACTCGGCAAGCCCGACCGCTCCCACAAAGGTTGGCAGGGTCGCGACGTCCGCCGGCCCCGTGGCGCCCAGGAGATAGACGCCGGGTGTGACCGTGAACCGTCCGTGCGCCGCCTGAACAACCGCGGGGTTGCCTGCCGTGATCGGCTGCACGGTGAACCCGTCACCCAGATCCGGCAGCGCGACCGTCATGTCCCACGGTCGGCTGATGGATCGCGTCACGACTTTGTCGGCGTGCTGCGGCTCGAAGGGATCGCGTACCGGGACCGCGTCGGGGTAGACCTCGAGGCGCCAAAGACCCGGGCGTATCCTATCGAGGAAGTAGATCCCCTCGCCGTCGTAGTGCACGGTGGCGGAGGAGCCGTGGCCGACAATTCGCCGCAACGCCGCCGGGTCTGGCGGCATCGCCGTGGTCGATCCGGCGTACATGAATGCGTCGCGCGCGACCAGCTCGGCGAGGTCGTCCTCGTACGAGAGATGAAAGTCGCCGAAGCGGGTGTTCGCGGGATACTCGCCATACGACCGCATGCGCGGCAGGCGACGCATGGCTTCCGCCGCGATGATGCTTCCCACTGCCTTGCGTGGCGTGTAGACGAGGTTGAGGTAGTGCGTCTGCCAGCCGAGGTTGCGCGACGCGGTCTGCAGCATGTCATACGCGAACATCAACGCGACCTGCGTCCCCACGGTGCGAAAGGTTCGCGTCATCGCCGGATACATGTACCCGTCGCGCAGGTCGGCGCTGTCGAACTCGTAGACGATGCGCGGCATGCCACGCAGTTCGGCTCGCAGCATGTCGGGGAAGTCGTCAGTCGCGCGGAGGTAATTGCCCTCCAACTCGTGCCCGCTGTTCAAGCCGGTTGGATACCAGCCGAATGCTACGCCCTGCACCTTGGAACGACGGATCGCCTCGCCGATGCGAAAGTCCTGGCTGACGTTGTAGAAGATCGGCTTGCTGAATCCTGTGTTGCGCACGGCATCGGTAAGGACATCGATGTACCGGATCGACCCGTGGAGATTCTGTGGATGGTGCACGGGTTCGTTCACGAGTTCGAGAAAGAGGATGGCCGGTTCGTTCTTGAGCGCCACACCGGTATAGGGATTGACATGCTCCAGGATCTGGCGCAGGTAGTTGACTTGCGCGGAAATCGCGGCTGGGTCGGTGCCCATCACACTGCGGTCGAAGCGTCGTCCGAACCCCGGCGCGGTGGTGTCGTGCAGTGCGTCAGGCCATTTCGCATTGTACAGCTGGATGGGGCTGAACAGCATGTAGATGCCACGCGCGCGCGCGCGGGCGACGAGGTAGTCGAGCAGGTCGAGGTGGTCGTTGGCGATCAGGTTGCCAGTGCTGTCGGAGGCCTCCCAGTCACCCCAGAACGTCAGCCGCAAGCCGTCCCATCCCATGCGGGCGAACTGTGCCATGTCTTCGTCGATCATCCGCTTGCGATCGCCGTGGACGTAACCGGCGGCCCGGTAGTCGGACGCTGTGTGGATGACATAGTTCGCGCCGAACAGGGCTACCTCGCGGCGATCGTCGCGCCAGCGGATCACGCCGTCTCGGTCCAGGTACGCGGTCCGATTGGCGGGGCGGGGGGTCGCGCCTTGGCCGGTGAGTGAGGGAGCGGGGACCGCGACTGCGAGTGTTGCGGCGAGTAGCAGGGCCGAACGGAGCGTGACTGGCATGCGAAGACTCCGCAGAGATTGTCGGGGATGACGCGATTAGCGGCGGAACGGGTCGCGCCGATCGGGAGGAGCGTTCCGGGGAATGCGAAACCGGGGCGCATTGGCATCGAGCGACGCCACGACTGCACCGTTGACCAGCAGCCCTGCGCGGAGCCGCGGAACGGACGAGATGGCGCCGCGATACCGCGCGGAGCGTGGCCCGGGCGCGCTGCCGTCAATGGTGTAGCAGATCTGTTGCGCCGGCGGGCTCCGCTCGAAAGCCGCCGACGCGGCAACGATGCGGGTGGACCCGCCGATCACGAGGATGGCCAAGGCATGAACCGCCCCCTGCCTGGCGCCCGGCTCGGTTTGCACTACGATGCTGGCGATCCCCGCGTCCGTGGAGAAGGGGTTGGCGCCGATCAGGGTGGCGGTACCCGAGCTGCCAAAGGCGACGTTCTCCCACGCATCATGGACGACGGTGCCATGCGCATCACGCAGCGAGGCGTGGCAGAGGATCGTGTCCTTGTGCGCGCGGTCCCGTTCCCGCCCGGAGAAATCGAACGCGAGCGTGAGCCGGTCTGGTGCGTCAGGTGTTCGCACCAGATGCCGGGCTGCTGGGCGACCCGCGATGTATCCCACGGCAACGAGCGTCCCGCGCCGGAACCCACCGGTGGCAAACGTGAAGGGCGGGTGGGCGAGCCGCGAACTGGTGCGGTCCTGGTCGGGTCGCTGGCGCGCCAGCAAGCGGCCGTCGAGCAGGAGGGCGACTTCGTCGCAGTTGCTGAAGACGCGGATGTCGCCGGCCGAAGCGGCCGTCCAATCGCTGGCGATGAAGGCCATGGGGCCGCCGCCGCCGCCCGGCAGCTGTTCGGTCGTCGGGCGCTGACTGCGGAAGAAATGGTACGAGTACTTCGGCAGCCGGAAGAGGTCCATGCAGCCCGACGACTCGATGTCGGGTGCATACCCGCGATTGTAGTCGTACATCACCCAGAGGCCATCGCCGAACGCCACCGTGGCGAGGTTGTCGTTGTGCGCTTCCTGGAAGTTGGCGGCCTGCTGGAGCTGTGCACGCTCACCCTGCCAGCGCAACTGCCGGCTGTTGCTCTCTGCCGGCGACAGATCCTGCCACCGGCCCTGATCGAGACCGGCATTCATGGCGTAATATTCCCAGTCGCCGTACTCACTCACGAGACAGGGCTTCTCTTGCTCGTGACGGCAGCCGCCATGCTGACGCGCATCGAGGAACACGTCGTAGCCGTGCACCCACCCCGCCGTGACGCACTGGTCGCCGGGATATTCCTCATGCGCGATGGCATGCATCCGGGCCACGATCTCCGCGGGCACCGCCGACTCGTTGAGCGCCACCTCCCAGAGGACAACACTGGGATGGTTGCGGTCGCGCCGGATCAGGTCACGACAATTGCGGTAGAGCAGCTCGACAAACGCGGGGTCCGGGTTGAAATACTGCCAGCCCGGAATGCAGTTCATCACCACGAGACCGAGTTCGTCACATGCATCCATGAACGCCGACGCGTGCGCGTAGTGCGAGAGCCGCACGTAGTCGAAGCCGGCCTCCTTGATCTTGCGGGCATCGCGGTACTGTGCGGCATCCGACACAGCATACCCGATGTACGGGTACTCCTGGTGCCGGTTGGTACCGCGCAGGAACATGGCCTGACCGTTCAGCCGAAACCCTTCGCGCGATACCTCGATCCGCCGTATGCCGATCCGCAGCGAGTGTGCGTCCACCGTGCCGGCGTCGGTCACCACCTCGCAGTCGAGCGCGTAGAGGGCGGGCGCAGCTGGACTCCACAGTCGCGGGTTCGCCACTGCCACCTCCTGCACCACCGCACTGCCGGCTCCCGGTGCGAGAGTCATCGGCGGAGAGGTCGCGGACGCGACGACGTCACCGTCGCGGTCGCGCAGCGCGACCCGCACGCGGAACTCACCCGGTTGCGGGCGGTCATTGCGCACGTGGACCTGCACCCGCACCGTGGCGGACTCGCGGGAGACGTGCGGGTAGCTGGCGAAGACGCCGCCGCTCGCCGGGATGTTGGCGAGCAGCGGATCCGTGATGTGCAGTCGATCGGTCTGGATCAGGTACACCGGCCGATACAGCCCATGGTACATGTTGAAGTCGAGCTGGGCCAACGGCTTGGGACCAGTGATCGGGTTGTCGCGATTGTCGAGCTGTACCGCTATGAGGTACTCGCCGCCGGGCCGCACATGCTCGCTGATGTCGAGGACAAAGGGGAGGTAGCCACCCAGGTGACCGCCTACGCGTCGGCCGTCGAGCCAGACGTCAGCGATGTTCATGGCGCCTTCGAAGCGGAGGAGTACTCGTTCGCCGGCCGGCGCCAGTCGCAGCCGCGAGCGATACCAGCAGATGCCCTGCCACTGAGCTTCCGGCGACCCGGCCACGCCGGTCACCAACGCCTCGACGCGCGCCGTGTGCGGCAGCGTCGCCGGTTGCCAGGTGGCGTCGTCCAACCCTGGGAGCCCCGCGCCCGGCACATCGTCGCGCAAGAAACGCCAGCCGATGTCCAGGCGGCGCACCTGCCGCCCGGGAACCTGGCGGCCACCCAGCAGTTGGCGTGATCCACCCAGCGTGACGGCTCCCGCCGCCGCGACTCCCGCGACGAACGAGCGACGTTTCATCCCGCCGCCGCGCTCAGTCGGGCGTTCAACGCGGAGCCCGCTCGAGCACCACTGCACCGTAGGGTGGTAACGATACCGTATCGCCGCGCTGGGTCTGGCCCGACAGGAGGTCGCGCGCGCCGACCACCGTGAATCCATGCACGGTGAACGGCACGGTTCGTGGTCGCGCGTTCACGAGCACCACCGCGTCCCCCCGCCGATACCCGATCACGTCGTTGGGCGCGCTCGTCGCGACTGTGGCAAGCCCCTGCCCGATGAACGCGGCGTGGGTGTGTGCCAGCTGCATGACGCGTCGGTAGAAGGCGCGCGCGTCGGCCGCACCGGCGACGTTCCAGGCGATCGAGTCGCTCTCGAAGAGACGGAGCTTTGTCGCACTTTCGACCTCCTGCCCGTTGTAGAGCAACGGGCGACCGGGCAGCAGCGCCATCGCGACGAATGCCGCGCGCGCGCCATCAACGCCGCCGAAAATCGTCGCGGGCGGATTGTCCCACGCCGTCTCGTCATGGTTGGTGGTGAAGCGCATCCGCATGCCACCGACCGGCATTGCGCGCAGGTCTGCCACTTCGCCCTCCACAAACGTTGACGCGCTGCCACCCTTCCACACCGCCTTCAGCCGGTTGTATCCGTCCCAACCGTACGTCAGGTCAAAGCCGAGCCGGTGCATCTTGAGGTCGCCCCATTCCGCCAGCAGCATGATCGGCCGGGAAACCGCCGCCCGCAGCGCCGGAACTGCCTCGGACCAGAACTGGTCCGGCACGAAGCCGGCGACGTCAACGCGAAATCCGTCGATTCCGAACTCGACCAGCCAATGCTGCATCGCAGCAATCATCGCCCGTCGCATCGCGGGATTCCGGTAGTCGAGCTGAGCAACATCGGTCCAGTCGGTCAGCTTCCCCTGGTCGTCGCGCGGCACGGTCAGGCCGCCCCGCTCGTCGCGGAGATGAAAGTCGGGATGCTCGGCTGCCCACGCAGCGTCCAGGGCTGTGTGATTCGGCACCCAGTCGAGAATGAGCTTCATCCCGCGCGCGTGCACCGCAGCGACCAGCTCCCGAAACTCCGTGGCAGTGCCGAATGCCGGGTTGATCCCGTAGTAGTCGCGAACCGAGTAGGGAGATCCGAGTGTGCCTTTCCGACCCGCGACGCCGATCGGGTGGATCGGCATGAGCCACACGACGTTCGCTCCCGCCGCGTCGATCCGGTCGAGCCCATCGGTCATGCCGCGGAAGTCGCCCGCCGGCGAGAAGTCCCGAACGAACACTTCGTAGAGTGTGCTGCGCGACACCCACGACGTGTCTGGGGCCAACCCGACTGACTGAACCTGAACGGGCGCGGGGGGGGTGCTGGCGGGAGCACACGCGAGGATGAGGCAGGCCGGGATTGCTGTGAATCGACTCCGCATGTCGCCTACTCCTCCATGGAATGGATGCACCAACGGCGAAGCTAGCGCCGCGTCGTGACGTCGATGGCGATGGCCGAGCCGGGGAGAAGACTCAACTGGACCGAACCAGCGGCATCGACCACGATGGACGCACCAACGCAGGCGCTTGCGGCGAGTCCACCGGTGAGTCGGTCGCAATACGTCCCAGCGGGAAGGCCCGTGATGATCGTCGCATCCACCGAAGTGTCGTGACGGTTGATGGCCACGAACCCCCGGTCGCCGCGGGAGAATGCGATGGCATTGCCGCCGTTGTCCCACCAGCGGTTGACATCGGTCCCCGCGACGACGCGACGGAAGCGCACCATGTTGCGGATGTACGGGTCACGATGCTCGCACACCCACTGTCCAGGCGTCGCCGTCTCGAGGCTCGTTGCGCACGACACGGGCAGGGTGGTGCCGCCCGCATCGGATGGCGGACCCATCGCGTTCCCCGACGGACAGTTGAAGGCGAAGCTCGACAGGATCGAGGGATAGCCGTACGGTTGCGCGAGCATCCACACGTTGGCGACACGGAAGGTGTTGCCGTCGCGGTAGCCGATGCCGCACTGATGCTGGGTATCGTGATTTTGCAGGAACACCACGGCCTTGTCGGAGGGCATCAGCCCCCAGGCCGCCGCCGAGAACCGGTTGCCCGGGCTACCATTCGGGTTGAGTTGCGCGAGGTACTCGCCGCCCACGCCCCGGAATTTGTTGCCGACGCCGACAAACGTGAACTCGGTGATGTCGGCGACACCCCCGGACCCGTACCCCTCGCCGAAAAAGTCGTGCGGCAGCAGTGCCTCGCCGGCGCTGCCCGACACTTCGAGATAGACGTACGGCCGAGACCGGCCTTCGGCAACGAGCGTGAGATTGACGCGCGAGAGAATGTCGTCGAGCTCCACTTGCTGAATGTGCTTTGCCGCGTCGATCCGGAACCCCGACACTCCGAGGCGCGCAAGCATCAGGAGGTAGTCGGCCAGGCGCTGGCGGACGGAGGCCCGCCCGGTGTTCAAGTCGGGAAGCGAGAACAGCTCGCAGTCCTGAACCGTGGCGGCATTCCGGTAATCATTGAGCGCGCACGCCGCGTGAAAATCGGCCGGCGTGTAGAGCCCCGGATAATTGTATTTCGTGTACGCGGTACCATTGCTTCCGATGCCAGGGCTCGGAAAGTTGGTCATGTGATTGATCACGGCATCGACGATGATGCCGACGCCAGCCCCGCGGCAGCGGCTGACCATCTCGACGAACTCCTCCCCGGTGCCGGAGCGGCTCTTCGCGATGCTGTAGCTCACCGGCTGGTAGCGTTCGCTCCAGTCATGGCTCGGAACGATGCTGTGTTCCTGTGGCGGCGAGACCTGCACCGCTGCCACGCCAGCGGGACCGAGCACCGTCACGCACTCGGTGGCGATATCGGTCCAGCGCCAGTCGAAGAGATGCACCGCCACGTCGCCCGCGGCGGCGTGGCCGCTGGCGCGGTACGTCGGGGAGAGCTCTGGTCGGCCGGCCGGGGGCAGGCCTGTGGTGGGTGGCGTCGGCAGCGAATCGCCGCACGCAGCGACGGCGAGGCTAACGAGCCAGGCGGTGGCGACGCGACGGCAGGGTTTGATGGCGCGAATCCGGTGAGGCACCAATGCGCCACAGCTCCGCCGCGTTTGCGACGGAGCTGCAGCACGCTTCACCTGTCGGTCTCCCCGGCTCAGTATCCCGGGTTCTGCTGCAGGTTCGGGTTGGCCACGAGTTCGTTCGAGGGCAGGGGAAAGAGATCGCGGAACGATGCAGTCGCGACCCCGGCCTCGGTACCGCCCTTCCACGACCAGATGTAACTGGGCCCGGTAAACTTGCCATAGCGAACCAGGTCGGTTCGCCGGTGGCCTTCCCACAACAACTCGCGACCCCGCTCGTCGAGGATGAAGTCCGCGGTCATCGCGGCATCGGTGATGTTGCCGCTCGCGTTGCCGAAGGCGCGCTGCCGCAGCGCGTTGATGTAGCCCAACGCCTGTGCGCGGCTGCCGCCGCCACCGCGCACCACGGCCTCGGCATACATGAGGTACGCATCACCGAGGCGGAACATCGGGAAGTCCGTATCGACGTGGGTCGGGTGCGACCCCTGTTGCCCGGTCGACGTGACATTCGCGAACTTGGGCGCCGGAATTCCTTTCTTGAAGTCGCCGATGCTGGAGACGTTGACTGTCTGGTTGGTCGTGAAGAAGAACGACGTCCGGGCGTCGCCGGCGGTGTAGCGTTGATAGGCCTGTGGTTTCAGGCGCAAACCCCACCAGCAGCCATCAATCCCGTAGAGATTGGCATTCATGTCGCCACCACACGACGCATGCACCAGGAAGGTCATGCCACCCCACGTCTGCGTCCGCCGTCCGTCCTGAGTCACTGCAAAGATGATCTCGGGCGACGTGTGGTTGTCGGCCAGGAACATGCGCCGCCAGTTGGGGTCAAGCGTGTACTGCCCCAGCACCGGAGCCAGCGCGGCGACGACCCCGCTGTAGTTCGGCGTACCGGTGTAGACGCCCGCGTTCAGGTAGAGCTTCGCGAGCAGCATGGATGCAGCCGGCCCGGTCGCGCGGCCGTAGGTGCTGGGGGAGACCAGCGGCAACTCGGGTAGGATGGCAGTGAGCTCACTCACGAGGAAGCTGTACACTGCCGCCCGCGTGGCCTGCGCCGGCGCGGTGGCACCGAGCGCATCATTCTCGGTCACCAGCGGGATGCCACCGAACAAGTCGATGCCGTGCCAATAGCTCAGCGCGCGAAGGAATCGCGCCTCTGCGCGATACGTGGCAATTTGGGCCTTGAGCGCGGCGCTCACGTTGCCTCGCTCGCTCAGCTTGGCGTCGCT
>JANMSC010000347.1:0-1827 GCA_031388885.1 Gemmatimonadales bacterium
GCCGCCCCCGGACTCTATCGGGTCAACCTGCGGCTCGACGACGGGCCATGGCTCGCACCAGCCGGGATGCCCGCGGTGGACGACGGATTTGGCGGCCGAGTGGGGTTGATGACGTTATAACGTTCGCGCGCGAATGCGTTCGCGTACGACGATGTAGCGCATGTCGAAAATCAATGTAGGGGCAAAGCGTACGCTTTGCCCCTACGACGATCTACCCGTCACCATCCACGCCTGATCGTCACGGGCGTTCCGGCGACGCCCGATTCCCCACCCGCCGCGTCGAATCCAACGCACGCATTTGCTGCGCATCAAATCGACCCGCCACCGGTACCGGCAGCGTGTCGCCGTCCGCATTGTCGCTGCCGCCCGACACCACCAGGGTATCGACCCGACCGGGCACCACAGTGTCACCACGGTTCAACGTCACGTAGAACCCTGCTCCGATCAGCATGACCGCCGCGGCCGCGGCCAACACGAGGGGCCACGGTGATGCCGCACGCATCGGTGCCGCCGTCGGGTCCGTCGTGGCACGATGATGGTCTGCCGCCATGGCGCCCGACACGCGGTCGAGCTCGGCGAGCACGATCTGCGCATCGGCGGGGCGGTCAGCCGGATCCTTCGCGAGCAGTCGCGCAACGAGATGCGAAAACGCGGGCGGCACATCTGGCCTGAGCGTATGCAACGGCTCGGGCGTGCGCGTGAGTTGCGCGGTCATCGTTGCCGTGGGTGACGGTGCGGCAAACGGGCTCGCGCCCATCAGCAGCTCGTACGCGAGGAGGCCCGTGGCGTAGAGGTCCACGCGATGGTCCGCCGCAGGATCGGCAGCGAGTTGTTCCGGCGCCATGTACGCCGGCGTCCCGATCGCCATCCCCGACGTCGTGTGCCCTGCGATGCCGGTGGTCATTGACGCGCTCAGCGCCTTCGCGACGCCGAAGTCGGTCACCACCGCGCGCTGTCCATCGGAAAGCACGTTGGCCGGTTTGATGTCGCGATGGATCACGCCACGAGAGTGCGCGTAGGCCAGCGCCTCGACAACGTTGCGCAGAAAACGCAGCGTTTCCGCCATCGTGCACGGACCGCTCCGTTCCAGCCGAGCGCGCAGCGACTCGCCCGGAATGAACGGCATCGTGAACCAGAGCAGCGCGCCGTGTTCACCCGCGTGGAGCAACGGGACGATGTACGGATGCGACAACCGGGCGGCGAGTTGCACCTCGCGCCGAAACCGATCGCGATTGACCCCGGCGGCGAGCTCCGGTGGCAGCACCTTGATCACCACCTCGCGCCCCAGCGCGTGCTCCTGGGCGACGAACACACGGCTCATCCCGCCGCCGGTGAGTTCGCGCTCGATCATATAGGCGTCGCCGAGGGCAAGCTTGAGGTCATCCAGACGTTGGTCGGTCATCGCCCCCAATATACGATTTGCCCGGAGCCACCAGTGAGACGCCGCAGCGCGCGGCGCCGTCGCCCTACGACAGGAATCGCCGCCGTTCGGCCGCGGTCGGGACGACGCAGGCAAGGCCGAAGCGGCGCGAGATGTGGTGCCGCCGGCGGGCGATGACGTCGTACAACGCGTCACGCAGGCGGCGCGGCATCAGGCCGCCGATGCGAAGGAGATGCCATGGCCCGCCAAGCCGTTGCAGGATGGCGAGCACGGCATCTGACCGCACCAGAGCCCGGCCACCGTCGATCACGATGATCGAATCGATCGCCGGCTCCACGCCGTAGTGAGTGAGCTGCGCCTGTCCCGCCTCCGACGCGAGCGGTGCGAACCGGAACGCGGCGGAGCGGTCGTGGCGCAGGACGAAGCGCACCGTCCAGCCGCAGAAT
>JANMSC010000348.1:0-7343 GCA_031388885.1 Gemmatimonadales bacterium
AGGGCACGCGCCTCGGCCACAGTCACTTCACGGAAACCAAGACGCACAACGCGCGTAGCGACGATCCCGGTCTGCTGTGCCACAATACGGATGATGCCGGTGTCGCCGACCACTACGCCGATCGAATCGCCGAGAGCAGCACGATCGACGACCACTCGGTAACTGCCGAGCGGTACATCGTTGAACGCGGCGACGCCGTCGGCACCGCTCGTCGCGGTCCGAATCGTGTCGGTGCCTTCCGCGACGAGGAGCGAAACCCTTGCACCGGCGAACACGGTGTCACCCGCTGATTGGGTCAACGAGCCGTCACGATCCAGATACACACCCACCCCGATGGCTCCGAGGGGGAGGTCGGGAAGCGCGAGATTCTGACCGGCATTTTCACACGCTGCCGCGAGGCCTGCAAGCAGCACGACCAATGACCTTGCACGCATCTTCACGTCTCCATCCGGAGACCGATCCGGAGCATCCGCGCATCATTGCGTCGGCTCAGGATGGTCCCGAAGCGGGAATTCACGACGAGGGGCAACACGGTGCGACCCGCGCCGTCGATGGTGATCGCGCCAGCGGGATCGACAAGAAAAACGGCGCGATCGATGATACCGATTGCGGATCCGACGACATTGAATGCATCAACTGCGAGTGCGACGCGCCGGGCGCCACCGACGGGGAGTCCGACCGACAGGTGCAAGTCGAGCGCGTGCGCGGCATCCTCGCGACAGCTGTTGCGTGCCGCGAACCCTCCGGCACCTGCGGTCAGGCAGGAATGCCGAGCAAGCAGCTCGCTGAGCCCTGGCACGCTGCCACTGATCGCCGCAGGGTCGTTGTTGGCACCACCATCGCCATTGACATCGACACCGGTGCGGAACCCTGGCGTGAAGGGAAGCCCCGAGCGGTAACGGAACCGCGCGGCAACAGTCAGCGGCGTCCGCCCGCCGTGAGCGTACTCGATAGTGGCGACCAGCCGGTGGGGTACATCGAGGTCGGATCGGGCATCATCCCACGACTCGCCATTGATGCCGGCCGGAAACGGCGACATCCTGTCGGCTGGATCGGCCGACAATTGACCCGGAAGGTTGTCGGTGGTTTTCGAGTACGTGTAGGCCGCGAGCAGGGTGAGCCCACGGGTCGCTCGCCGCTCGAGCGAGACCGCCGCCTCGTAGTAATCGGTGTATCCGGTCGAGGTCAGGCCAAAAACAGCGTCGAACTCGTCAAAGCGCCGATTTGATCCGATCGCCGACGCGACGATGCCGCCGTAGTTCCGCAGCGATCCGTACACCGCCCGTCCATCGACAGCGGTGCTGACAGGCGCCGGCGAGAGGTTGATGTCGGTGCGCTGCAGTTGGTAGTCAGTGTGCCGGTACCCACCGCCCACCGTCAGCGTCACGCCGGCGGCGACCTGTTGCTCCAGGGCACCCTCCGCCTTGAACGCACGCGGGAGCCGCACATCCGGACCGTAGAGCGAGAGGGTGGGCTTCGTCACGAGGCCGGTGGGTGGTGTCGGCCACTCGACCATGTCGGCGGCGCGACGAATGGTCACTCCGCCATCGTGCGACGCGACTTCGGCAAGTGCCGCCAGGTCGGTCCGTCCCGGAACGATACCTGCGGCTCCGCGCAACGTAGTTTGACCGCTACCACCAACGTTCCAGACGAAGGCTCCGCGCGGTGCGATGACAGGGTCGGCGACCGGGAGCAGACCGGTGTTGATTGCCGTGAGTGCGGCCCATCCAGCGTTTGGTTGGACCGCATCTGTCGGCAGAACTTCCTTCTCGATTCTGACGCCGGCGAGCAGCTGAATATCCGGTGTCACCTGCCACGTGTCCTGGATGAAGCCAGCGACCTGACTGATGCCGAGCGCCTCCGCGGCAACGCTGCGCACGGCCTGCGAGAAGACGCCCAACCGTGAGCCGAAACTCTCCGCGACACCGAAGTCGAAGCGACCGGCGCTGCCGAACAGCTGATCGTAGGTCACCGTGCGGCGCTGCACGAGACCACCGATCTTGATCTGGTGCGTGCCGACCCGAACGGACAGCGCGTCGTTCAACTCGAATGCCCGCTCCTCAAACGCGCCGACGAGAGCCGGGTCGGTGCCGATAGCGATTGCGTCGTTCGCGAACGAAGTGAACGGAAGGTCACTGGCCAGCCAATCACGCTTCGCAGTCCGGAGACCCATGCGAGCTTCGTTGGTCCACCACGAACCTGCCGACGTGAGTGCCGCGTACGCCGAGAGGTCACTGCCTTCGAGGCGGGTGCCGGCATTGTTCGACAGGGTTGTGCCGATGAGCGGGTTGTCCTCGTCGAACGACGCGACGCCGAGGCGAAGTGCCAGGGCGGACGTGCGGCCAAATCGCCAGTCGATCCGCCCCGCCCCGCCGAACCCCTGCCGACTCCGCACAACCGGTGCAAGCCACGATGAGACGTCGCGGCCAGCGCCACTGCCGATTGCGGCCACCGGATCGGTGGCGTCCTGCGGCACCGGCTCGAGGACGAAGGGGTCAGCGCTGGGTTGCTGCAGTTTCTGGTAATCGAAACGGAGGAACCATGAAGCGGTGTCGCCCTTGATCGGACCGCCCAGGGCCGCGCCGACATGAAAGGACGAGCCGCTTGAGTCGGCTGGATTGTCAAGCGCCGCACCACCGAGCGTCGATGAGCTGAACGTAGCAAACGGTCGAAGGAACGGGCGAGAACCGCCACGGGCACTCTGGGCAGAAAGGATCGCGCCGGGGGCGCTGCGCCATTCCAGATCAGCACCAAAACCGGTCACCATCGCCTGATCCACTCCATCACGGGCGAAGAGCGGTGCGGTGGCCGGAGTGCCCGGAATCCCAGGGTGGCTGAGGAGTGCCTCCTCGACCCCATCAACGAGCAGACGGGAGAACGCCGGGTCGAGGCCGCTGGCACTCGTGGCAAATCCGGCGCGGTCTACCGGCGCATTGACTTCGGTCGCGCCACGGGTCAGGTCGGTGACATCGCGGTGGCGATCAAATCGATCGAGCTCCCGACCTCCAAACACTCGGCCGCCGGCCCCACCCGCAAAGGTCGCACTCGCCGGCCGTTCCTCGACCGCGGCGATCGGCGGCGGACGCCGAACGATCCGCACGGTCACTCGCGTTTCGCGACCCGCGGCCACGAGTACCCCAGTCGCCCGCACGGGCTGAAACCCGATCTGCTCGGCGAGCACGGCGTATCGACCCGAGGCAAGCAGCGGCAGCGTGAACCGACCACCACCGTCCGTGGTGAGCGTGTGGAATGCGACTCCGGCTCGTTCCAGCGTAACGGTGACGTTGGCCACCGGCGAGCCGGCCTCGTCGATCACGGCACCCGCGAGGGCACCGGCCGTGAGGCTCTGGGCAGCCAAGGGCGGCGCCATCAAAACGGCAAGGAAGGCCGCCCACCAACGGGCGCGAACGAATCCTGACGCAATCATGGACTTCCCGGGAGGGAGGGAGGACGTATCATCGTCGTGGAGCAGACGGTCGACTGTGCACGACGGGTGCCATGGACTCGGAGCGGTTGACCGGAAGATGGCTGACGCCCTGCAGACTCGCAACGCGGCCGCCCGGCCTTCGCTACTTTCCACACGTGTCCCGCCTTTCGTTCCGCAACAGGCTCTTTCTCGCGCTCTTCGCCGCGACCGTGGTCCCGGTGGCGATCGTAATGGCCGCCAGCTTCGTTGCCCTGCGGCAAGCAGGCGCGTCGGTGCAGGTCACGGAGGCAATCGACGACCTGGAGCGGACCTACCGAACGCTGAACACCGAGCTCGATCTCGATACGCTTCGCCCCGGCTCACAATTGGCACTCAGCCGTCACCGAACCACGGTCGAGTACATCGTGAAGTATGGACAGCCCGCACTGAACTTCAGCGAGACTCTCGACCAGACGTTTCTTGTGATCAGCGGGATAAGCACCGTGGTCATTCTGATCATGGTCGGCTTCGCCGGAAGCTTCCTCACTCGGCAGCTGTCAGCGCCTCTTGACGAAGTGGTCGACTGGACCGGCCGAATCCAGCGGCATGAGCCGCTGAGCAGCGACACGCCGGACGATCGAGGCATCCCGGAGTTCGCCGAGTTGCGCGGCGCCTTGCGCAACCTGGCACAGGGGTTGGACCAAGCGCGCATGGCCGAGCTCGAGGCAGAGCGATTGCGCGCATTTGGCGAAGTCGCGCGCCGCGTGGCTCATGAGATGAAGAATCCGCTCACGCCAATCCGGCTGGCTGTCGCGCAACTGTCGCGCACCGCAACGCCTGAGACCCGCGAGGTACTCGATGTGATCGCGGTTGAGTCGGCTCGCCTTGAGGCGATGGCGAGGGAGTTCGCGGAGCTCGGACGGCTGCCAGAAGGCATATCGGCACCGGTGGATCTCAAGGAACTGCTCGATGACCTGCTCCGCAGCACCGTTCCCGATTCGATGCTTCGCCAGTTCGTCGCTGACGACGGGCTCCCGGTGATCGACGGGCACTACGACGCACTGCGCCGGGCGTTCAGCAACGTGCTTCGCAACGCCGTCGATGCGTGTCGGGGTGGCGGGTCACTGGCCGTGCGCCTGCGGGCGGTCGAGGGCTCGGTCGAGGTGTCCGTGAGCGACGACGGCCCCGGCGTGCCGGCGGCGAATCGTGAGGTCATTTTTCGCCCGTACTACACCGAGAAACCAGACGGTACCGGATTGGGATTGGCGATCGTCCGACAGACCGTCGAGCAGCACGGCGGGACGATCAGCGTGTCCGACACTCCGGGGGGCGGTGCGACGTTTGTGATTCGACTCCGGACCGTTTCCGCCTGACGCAGCGTCGACGCTCGCTGGCGCGGACCTTGCCCGGTGTCGCGCCGTCTTTAGCTTGGCTTCAGATTTCCCTCGATGGCCTCGGGCCATTCTACCGTCCAGCATTCCCGGCGCGACGGCCACGTGAGGCAACCCCATGACAGCAGCGGCGTCGGAGCGACGGGTACTGCCATGGACCCGCGTGCAGTGGTTGCTGCTGCTCGCGGTTGGGGCGGTGAGCGCCACGTTGGGATGGCAAACGCGAACCGACGTTCTCGGCGTGGACGAGGCGACTTACGTCGTGCTTGCCCAGTCGCTTGAGTCGGGTCACTACCGCGATGAGTTCCTCGTCGGAAGCCCACGCCATGCCCAGTATCCGCCAGGCATGCCAGCGTGGCTGCTGTTGGTGCGGACGGTGGCGGGGCCTGGCCTCGGAACAGCGGTGGTTGCGAACCTGCTCGTTTTTCTCGTCGGGGCATTCTTCGTTGCCGATGCGCTCCGGCGCCTCGGAATGACCGCCACCGGGATCGGAGCAGCGGCGGCGATGATGCTCAACCCCGCCCTCCTCGCCCTCGCCGGGACGCTCCGTTCAGAAGTGTTATTCATCACCCTCGCGAGCGCGTCGCTGTGGGCGACCTTGGCCATGCGGCGACGTGCCGCCGCGCCACGACTCGCCCTCGCCGTCGTGCTCGCGGGTGGTGCGTTCTTCGCCCGCTCAGCGGGGTTGTCGGTGCTCGGTGGAGTATCGTGGCCTGCGCTGCGCGGCGGGCGACGGGCGATGATCGGCGCGATCGCGGGATTAGTGCTGCTCGTTGGTCTCTGGTTCTGGTACACCCAGTCGGCGGCGAAGGTCACGGTCGGGCGGTCGTACGCGTCCGAGATGATGCTGATCGGTCGGGAGCCCATGGGCATCGTCCGTGATGCCGTGCAGACCGCCCGGGAATACGTGCTTCGCACGCCGTTCTCCCAGTTTGGCATGACCGACGTGCCTGGCACTCGCATCGACACGCTGCTGTTTGCCTCGGTGCTCCTCGGTGCGGCGCTGATCGGCCTCAGGACAATGTTCGGCCTTTGGCACGCCGCCGCGCTCAACCTGGTGCTCTCCGCCGGCCTGCTCCTGATCTGGCCTTGGACCGAGGCTCGCTTCGTCAGCCCTATGGTGCCGTGGTTGATCGTCGCGATCCTGCTGGGTTTCGATCGGGTCTCCAGCTGGTTCGGAGCGCGCCACCGCGAGCGTGGCGGACTGATTGCAGCGGTACTGCTGTGCGGATTTGGCCTGACGACGCAAGTCGGCGCAATCCGCGTCGCGCGGGATTGCCGCAGCCGGCCATCGTACACCGAGCCGCAGTGCCACAATACCGAGGCGCGACATTTTACGCTCGCGGCACATTTCATTCGCGACAGCATCCCCGCCGACGCGGTCATCGCCACCAGCAAGCCCGCGAAAGTGTTCTTCATCGCCAACCGACTGACCGTTCCGATCTGGGGCGTGCCCCATGACGGCGGCGAGTTGTCGCCGCCGCTCGTGCGGAACCGCACGTACCTCCTCCTCACCAGTCACACCGGGGGCGAGGTGCGGGCGTCAGGCAAGCTGCTGCGCCACTGCACCCGATGGTCAGTGCGCGCGTCGTTTCCGCTCGACGCGGTACTGCTGGCACTGCGCGACACAACGACGGACACTGGGCCCGACGCATGTGCGGCACTGACCCGCTTTGACAAGGACCACCCCGTCGATCCGCAGCAATGAGTCGCCGCCCATATGGCGCCCCCGCAACGCCTGTTGCGTCGACTCGGCACACCGACCGGACCACTCGTGCGTGTCGCGTCCGCGCGAAGCCCCCCGTGAGCCCACCAACCGCCCGAGGTGACCTGACGCAGGGCACGTGACTTGCGCTTCCGACGGCATCCGGCAAAGTCCACACGACATCCCGATCGGCAGTTGTCGCGTGCCGTCGCGCGTCACTCGTGCCGAACTGGAACGCCCGGGTTCCTTGGTCCGCGCCCCCGGCGCTGGAGCAGTCGTGCGAAACCGGTTTCCTGTGGCGTGCTTCCCTCGTTTCGATCAGCGATGACTCGGCCCTCACCGGAACCGCGAAGTGTCACGCCGATTCGGCCGGGCGACCGAGTCGTCGTGATTGGCGCCGGACCGGCCGGCCTCACCGCCGCATACCTTCTCGCCAAGGAAGGCCACAACGTCACGGTCCTCGAGGCCGACGACATTGTTGGCGGCATTTCGCGCACCGCCCAATACAAAGGTTTCCGCTTCGATATCGGCGGGCACCGGTTCTTCACCAAGGTCCAGCCGGTCGAGGACCTCTGGAACGAAATTCTTGGTGACGAGTTCATCAGCGTACCGCGGATGTCGCGAATTCACTACGACGGCCAATACTTCGATTATCCGCTGAAAGCGATGAACGCGCTGCGCGGCCTTGGATTGGTCAACGCCATTCGGATCGTGATCAGCTATCTATACGCGCGCTTCAAGCCGTCACCCGTGGAAGACAACTTTGAGCAGTGGGTGTCCAACCGGTTTGGTAAGCGGCTGTACCAGATTTTTTTCAAGACGTACACCGAGAAAGTCTGGG
>JANMSC010000358.1:0-1989 GCA_031388885.1 Gemmatimonadales bacterium
AGTTCGCGGCATATATCAAGTCGGAGATCGTAAAGTGGGCCCAGGTAATCAAGGACTCGGGCGCGCGGGTGGATTGATGGCGCGCACCTCGATTGCTTTTCTCCTGACATCCGGACGCGGGGGCGGCACCCGCCCGCGGCCCAGAAAAAAACCCCCCCACACGTCGGGGAAGGGCGCCCCCCTCGTTTGCTTTTCTCCTGACATCCGGCCGCGCGGGCGCCCCGCCCCCGCTGCCATGACCTATCCCCGCGATCTCGTCGGCTACGGGCGCACGCCTCCGGATCCCCAGTGGCCCGGCAAGGCGCGCGTCGCCATCAACTTCGTGCTCAACTACGAAGAAGGCTCGGAATACTCGGTTCCGGACGGCGACGGCTTTTCCGAGGCCTTCATGTCGGAGGGCGGTCCACAAGTCCCGCCAGGCATGCGCGATCTCTCCGCTGAATCGATCTACGAGTACGGCAGCCGCGTCGGCTTCTGGCGCATCATGCGGTTGTTCGCCCAGCGCAAGCTGCCGCTCACCGTGTTCGGGTGCGCCCTCGCCCTGGAACGCAATCCGCAGGCCGCGCGCGCGATCGCCGAGGCGGGACACGACGTCTGCTCGCACGGCTGGCGCTGGATCAAGCACTGGCTGCTGAGCGAGGAGGAAGAGCGCTCGCATATACGCCAGGCGGTCGAGTCGCTGACTCGCACCACCGGCCGCCGGCCGCTCGGCTGGTTCTGCCGCAGCAGCCCGAGCCCCAACACCCGGCGCCTGGTCGCGGAAGAAGGCGGTTTCCTGTATGACAGCGACACCTACAACGACGAGCTGCCCTACTGGGTCGACGTGGGCGGCAAGCCGCACCTCGTGATTCCGTACAACACCGATTCCAACGACGGCAAGTACTACAGCCCGGCAGGCTATTCGAGCGGCGAGGATTTCTTCGTTTATCTCAAGGACACCTTCGACATGCTCTACCGCGAAGGCAAGACCATGCCGCGGATGGTCTCGGTCGGAATCCACTGCCGCATCTCCGGCCGCCCGGGACGCGCGATGGCGCTCGCCCGCTTTCTCGATTACGTGGGGAAACACAAGCAGGTGTGGGTGTGCCGGCGCGAGGACGTCGCGCGGCACTGGATCGAGCGTCATCCGTTTGACAAATGAGACTGCGTTTGATGTACCAGGTCCTGACGCTTAATTTTCTTTAGGAGCAAGTTATGCGCGCAAATTTGATACGACTGTTCTGTCTGGCTCCGGTTCTTGCGGTCACGGTGGGGTGCGCATCGATTACGGGCACGACCAATCAGAGCGTTTCCGTCCAGACCGTCGACGCTGCAGGAAAGGAAGTTCCCGCAAGCGCTTGTGAGCTCAACAACAATAAGGGCAAGTGGTTCGTTACCAGTCCGGGTTCCACGACGATCACACGTTCCAACGACGATCTCATCGTGCTATGCAAGAAGGAATCGTTTGATGCCGGCAGAGCGTCGGTGGTGTCTGCCATAAAGGGGTCGATGTTCGGAAACATCATTTTCGGCGGCGGAATCGGTGCGATCATCGATCACAGTAGCGGAGCGGCTTATGAATACCCGACCTTTTTCGTGGTGCAGATGGGCGCCAACAAAATGATCGACATGACCAAGCCGGAAGGTCAGCAAATCGTTTTTATGCCGTTGGACAGCAATCTGGCAAAACCTTCTGGTGAATCCCTTAAACCCTGAAATCGTCGGCGGGGAAAAGTAATCCCGCTTCAGATTGTGCGGTTGGATTTCCCACCTAGTCAGGCGCTGACGCGGCTGGTGCAGACCGTGCCGGAGCTTGTCCGGCTTGCCAAGGCGAGGCCCACCGAAATTGACTAAGCGCCCCCCGGGGAACGACACGCTGCTGCGAACATCGAGTGTGCCGTGCACGACCCGGGCCCGGCTCGAGCCGAATGGAGATTCCTTGAAATTCCTGATCGCACTGGCAATCGCCCCGAATGGGCCCCGAATGGGGTCAGGTCTTGCCTTTTGCCT
>JANMSC010000419.1:0-1542 GCA_031388885.1 Gemmatimonadales bacterium
CACCTGTCTGTCGGAGCAGGTGCGCTCAGGGCTGAGGCTCGGTACCCCTCTTTGTACCTCGCGATGGCTTGTGGATGCGATTGGTGGAGGCCACGGGATTCGAACCCGCCACAACGTGCAGCCGGTCGAACCGGAGGCATGGAAGGTGCCGCCGTTCGACGGCGCCATCGTCGACCACGACCTCGGTCGCGTGCTCATGGCTCGCGGTGCCACGAACCAGAAGGGTCCCGAGCGCGCGTTCCTCAACGCCGTCGAAGCGATCCGCGCCGTCAAAGGAAAGCTTCCCGTCAACCTGATGGTAGTGGCCGAAGGGGAAGAGGAGCTGGGCTCGCCGCACTACCCGGAGGTGATCGATCGGTATGAGGCGCGACTGCGCACCGCGCACGGCGTCTTCTTCCCGATGAACGGGCAGAATCCCAGCGGCGCGGTCACGGTGAACCTAGGCGTGAAAGGAATCCTCTACTTCGAAATGGAGGCCACCGGCAACGCGCAAGGTGGTCCGACGCGCGCGGAGATTCACGGCTCGCTCAAAGCGATCACCGACGCGCCGGTCTGGCGCCTCACGCAGGCTCTGGCCTCTCTGACATCGCCCGACGGAAACACGATCCGCGTGAAGGGCTACTACGACACCATCCGTCCGCCATCGACGGAGGAGCAGCGCCTGTTCAAGGGAATGCTGGCCGACTGGATCACCGAAGAACCGACCATGCGCAAGAGTCTCGGCGTGACGCAGTGGATCGAAGGGATGAGCGGAAAGGAATCGCTGCGTCGTTATCTATTCGATACGACGCTGAACATCGACGGCATCTGGGGCGGCTACGCAGGCGAGGGGGTCAAGACGATCCTCCCCCACAAGGCTACGGCGAAGGTCGACTCGCGACTCGTTCCGAATCAGACGCCGGAGCGCGCGCTGGCGCTCATCCGTCAGCACCTCGACGAGCATGGATTCAAAGACATTGCGATCCGGAGGCTGAGCGGATATCCACCGGCGCAGACATCGGTCGATACGCCGCTGGTGCGCGCGGGGCTGGCCGTCTACAACAAGTACGGGCTGAAGCCGAGCGTGTCGCCGCGCCTCGGCGGAAGCGCCCCGTATTACGTCTTCACGGATCGTCTCAAGCTGCCATTGCTGGCGGGTGGGATCGGGCATGGGTCAGGCGCGCACGCGCCCAACGAGTACATGGTGGTGGAGAGCAAGCCCGGGTCGAAGGTGGCCGGCCTGGCGGACGTCGAGAAGTTCTATGTCGATCTGCTGTACGCCCTCGCGGAGGCGAAGTAACCAGGCCAGCGCCTCACTGCTCATCGCAGGGCGATCCTCGCTCAGGAGGACACTTTATCCGCGAGGCCGCTTAGCATCCTCGCGGCCCCGGCCTCGGTCCCGTCGCTCCACGCGCTGCCGTGCATGAGGGCCAGCGTGCGGGGGGCGGTGCCGATCAGACGGTCGAAGATCTTCCGCGTATCACGGCCAAATGAATACGGGTCGGGCATCATGGCCGCAAAGCCGAGCCGCGTCTCCTCACTCATGGTCAGGACGTCGTCGCC
>JANMSC010000424.1:0-2667 GCA_031388885.1 Gemmatimonadales bacterium
GGCAGCCGGTGCTCGTCGGCGGTCTCATCGGCACACTTGGGGTCGCCGGCGTCCCCATCCCGCTGCCGATCACCGTGGCCGAGGCACGAACGGCCAAGGGTGGTACGCTGGACGCGGCGTTCATCACCGTCGTTGGCGCACGAATCGCCGATACTGTGGCGGCCAATCCTGACTTCCTGGTGATCATCGCGGACGTCGCCGACACGACCATCAAGACTGACGTGCTCATCGATGCTCAGCTCAACGCACCCCGAACGATTTTCCGCCCTGGCTTTCCAATCACCGTGCGCGGCGTGCTCGTGCCGCGCGGTGATGGCACGTGGGTGATCAAGCCGCGGGGCGGAACGGATGTGACGATCGGATAAACGAGAAGGGAGAAGCGAGAAGGGAGAAGCGAGAAGCGAGAAGCGGGCTCGTGGCTGAAGACATAGCTCCGCTCGCCTCTTGCTCCTCAGTTTTCGCTTCTCGCTTCTCGCTTCTCGCTTCTCGTCAAGCACCACCCCACTGCCAACAGCCAGCTCCCGACCCACAACGCCGTCCACATCGCGAAGACGGCGTCGAAGCGCACCCGCCCCGTGAATGGATTCAGCAGGATCCAGGCATGCCACGGTCGGAGTCGCGCACCGGTGGAGGTCGTGACGGTGCCGTGGGTGGCCGTGAGCGCGATACTGTCGCCGCGCCATGCGAATCGAATGACTACGGTGTCGCCCGCTGCAAGCGGTAGCGGCGCTGCCACACCGACAGTCGGGCTTCGCAGTCTCCACGCCGACGCGGCGGAATACACGTCGACGCCAAACGATTCATGGCGCTGATCGACCGACACGACTGCGCTGCCCGCATCGCCGTCGATTCGTGCGATGGTTGCGGTTCCGGTCGTGGGTCCGTGCCACTGAACTGCGGCTTCTACGGTTACGTCACCTCGAGGCAGAGCGGACGGTACCTCGCGATCCCGGTACACCCGGCCGTTCACTGCAAACCGGATGACCTCGCCTCCGAACCGGGGGCGGCCGACGATCTCCGGCGCAATCCGCGCGCGGGTGTACTCGGCGCGATGCAATGCCGGACGCAGCAGCGCGATTGCACCTGCCATCGTCGTGGCGAACCCGATCACGACGAGTCCCGCGACCCCGGCCGAGGCGCGCGACGTGAGTGCGCGGAGGCGGGCAGTCCAGGTCACCGCGAGCCAGCCGAGGAGTGTACCCGCGGCGTTGGTGATGACATCGCTCAATGACCCGTCGCGTCCCGGAATAAATGCCTGCGCCAGTTCGATCGAGAGTGGGAACACGACGGCGAGCACGGCAACCTGTCGCAGCCTCCATCCAGCCACGCGCAACAGGAACCCGATCGGCGCAACTAAAACCACGTTCTGGATGACATCGGCCGTACCGGTCGATCCGCATGTCAGACACCACCATGGCGTGGTGGCCGCCGCAGCGATCGCTTCCGGGGCGGGGGTGAGGGTGGCGGCGAGCACCAGGAACACCCAGAGCGCGGTAAAGAGTCGCGCGACAGGTGGGTGCATTAACGCGGCTCGCCCGAGTCGGGTGCGGAATGCTGCCCCACCGCAATCCGGGGCGGCGCCAGTCCGCGCCGTGCTGTACTGTCAATTTTCAAAACAATAACGATCATGATAGGACCCTTTCACGGGAATATGAAATCATCATAACATATTTAATAGCAATGTGTTAGCTACGTCGTACGACGGCTCGTGCTGCTGGTCTGATAGTTGCTCTATATTCTGACATACGCGGGTGTGTCCGATCCTGTGTAACCATTGCTGCCCAGAGCACACCCGGGGAAACCCGGGGTCGCAGAGCCAGGGAGCTGTCGCCGCGAGGTCAACTCGGGGCCAAGCCCGCCCAGCCGCCAGCGCACCGCCGTCCACGCCGGACGGCCCTCATTCGGGGTGGAGTTTGCGCCCCCGGAATCGCTGGAGAGCTGGTTCATGACCTATACGTTCAAGCCGGCGCGGCGCCGACCTGCGTCACCTCACCAGGCCGTTCAACGCGCGTTGCAGGTCTTCCTCGTGAGCCTGGTCGCCGGTGCGTGCGCGGCGGGCGGCTCTCCCACCGTACCTGATACTCCGCCCCCGCCGCCTGTGACCGCCGTCTCCGGATGGTTGACGATCCAGCTCACGACTCCGAACGCCACCGACGGCGCGGTGCAGCTCGCCGTGTCCGGCCCGGGCGTCGACAGTGTGCGCGCAGTCGCGCCATACGCGGGGTACGGTGTAGTCTCGTCGGGTGCCGGACATGTGGTGGTCACCGGATCGGTCGCCAGCGGAGCGATCGCCCGCGTCTGGGTGCGGGATGTGTCGAAGTCCGGGCAGGTTGCCGCTTCGGTCAGCGCTGCTGCGGCGCGAGGAACGTATGCACTGAGCAACTTGTCCGGCTACCGGGCAACCGTGGTTCGCTGATCCTGCTTGGGGATGACCAGATCGGCAATCATCGGTCGATGGTCAGATCCGAAGTCTGGTCCAATGAAGGCGCGCCGCGCCGTGGCATGCCGATTCGTCAATACGTGGTCGATTCGTGCGCCATGCCAGCGCGAGCGCCAGGTGTGACCGAGCCCAATGCCGCCGACGTCGAACGCATTGGCGAGGTCCGACCAGTCCCGTCGATAGATCGTACTCTCAATTGTCAGGTTGAAATCGCCGACCACGATCAT
>JANMSC010000271.1:0-6992 GCA_031388885.1 Gemmatimonadales bacterium
CCCGTGCCGGGTGGCGTCGGTCCGATGACCATCGCGATGCTGCTCGTGAACGCGGTGCAGGCTGCGACAGCAACGCGAGCGCGGCAATGAGCGCGGCCGACGATGCCTGGACCGTGACCAAGCTCGCCCGCACCCTCAAGCGCCGCGTCGAGGATGACTTTGCACCGGTCTGGGTCCGCGGTGAGCTCACCGGCGTGAAGCGATATCCCAGCGGGCACTGGTACTTCTCGCTCCGTGACGACCTGGCAAAGGTCGAGTGCACCATGTGGAAGTCGGCCGCCGCACGCTTGCGGGCACCGCTCGAGGAGGGCGCCGAGGTGTTTGCGTTCGGTGTCCCAAGTGTCTGGGAGGAGCGCACGGCACTCCGCTTCAACGTCACCCAGGTACTCCCCGCGGCCGCGATCGGCGCCGCCGCACAGAACATCGAGCGGATCAAGCAGGCGTTGCTCAAGGACGGCTTGCTCGACCCGGCTCGCAAGCGAAAGGTGCCGGCCTACGCCACCCGGATCGCGGTCATCACGTCGACCGCCGGTGCTGCGGTCCGGGACGTGATCACCGTCGCCGCCCGGCGCTGGCCGGGCGTTGAGCTGTTCGTGATCAACAGTGCGGTGCAGGGTGAGTCCGCCCCCCGCGAGCTGGTCGCGGCGATCGAGTTAGTGCGCCGACTCGAGCAAATTGACGTGTGCATCATCGGCCGGGGCGGCGGCGGCAAGGAGGATCTCGCGGCCTTCAACGACGAGGCCGTGTGTCGGGCGATTGCGGCGTGTCCCGTCCCGGTGATCTCGGCGGTGGGCCATGAGGTAGACGTGACCCTCGCCGACCTCGTCGCCGACGTGCGCGCTGCGACCCCGTCGCAAGCGGCGGAGTTTGCCATTCCTGACCGTCGCGATGTTGCGGTACGCGTTGCGACCGCCCGGTCGGCGCTGACCCGTGCAATGGCGTTGCTCGTGCGGATGCGCCTGGACCGGGTCGAACGCACCCGCGATCGGATGGCGGCGTCGCTGAATGAACGCCTCCGCTCGGCGGAACGGCGGCTGCTCATGACGCGAGGGCGCCTCGCACCTGCGCTGGCACAACGAGTGCGGCGTCCGCGGGAGCAGCTGACCCGCGTGGATGCCCGCCTCGGGCCGGCCATGGCCCGCCACACGGCCCGTGCCACCGGCAGCATCGAACGCCTCGCCGCGCAACTCGCCGCGCTGTCGCCGCGTGCCGTGCTGGGGCGCGGCTACGCTGTTGCACGCGACGCAACGGGGCGCATCCTGCGTCGCACCGCCGACTTCTCGACCGGTGCCCGTTTCTCACTGACCCTCGACGACGGGATTGTCCCGGCGCGCGTGGAGGATTCCGATGGCTGACGTACCGACACTCGGCGATGATCTCAAGCGCCTCGAAGAAATTGTACGCCGGCTCGAGGATGACGATCTCGCCCTTGAAAACGCGCTCGAGCTCTTTGAGGAAGGTGTGGGGCGACTCAAGGCCGCGCAGGCGCGTTTGCTCAACGCGGAAACGCGCGTGATGCAGGTGCTCAAGGACTCCGCTGAGGCCGGTGACGCATTGCGCCTCGAACCACTCGATGGCTGAAGCGCCCGCGGTGGAAGCACCTGGGCTGTTGGACGAGGCACGTCATCTGGTGGACGACGAACTGCGCGCGTGCGCCGGCAGAATGCGGGCTCAGGTCCGCGGACAACTCGGTGAGGCCCTGGCCTATGCGCTGCTCAGTCCGGGCAAGCGGGTGCGAGCCGCGCTGCTGTGCGCGGCGTATCGAGTCGCGGGCGGGTCGTCATCGCACATTGCGGGGATCGCCGCCGCGGTCGAAATCGTACACACCTACTCACTGGTACATGACGATCTGCCGTGCATGGACAACGACAGCCTCCGTCGTGGTCGCAACACGACGCATCGCGAGTTCGATGTCGCCACCGCAACCCGGGTTGGATACCTGCTCGTGCCCGTTGCGGCCGAGACGCTCGCCACGTCGTGCGCCGCGCTCGGGCTTGACCCCGATGCGTGCGGTCGGCTGGCGCATGAACTCTTCGAAGCCGGCGGAATTCGCGGCATGGTCGGGGGCCAATGGCTCGACCTTGAGGCGGAAGGCGAGCGGCTGGACTTGCCGAGACTGACAACGGTGCACCAGGGCAAGACCGGTGCGCTGATCCGTGCTGCAGTCCTCCTCGGTGGTTTCGCGGCGGGTGCCGATCGCGCAACCATTGACGCATTCGGTGCGTTTGGCCGCGAAATCGGCCTGGCGTTCCAGGTCGCTGATGACGTTCTCGATGCCACCTCCACATCCGAAGTGCTTGGCAAGACGGCAGGCCGGGATGCCGCGCTGGCCAAGTCCACCTACGTCTCGCTGCTCGGCGTGGCCGGCGCGCGGGCGGAGGCCGAGCGGCATCACGACGCAGCCGTCGCGGCGCTCGCCCCGCTGGGTCGCGCAGCCGGGCCATTGGCGGCACTTGCCCGGTATATTGTCACCAGACCGTCGTGATCATCCTTCGCTCGGAGTCGTGATGACCCTGCTCGCCGGCATCCAAGGTCCGGCAGATCTCAAGGCACTGGCGCCGGAGCAGCTACCGGTCCTCGCCCAGGAGATCCGCGATCGCCTTATCGAGTGTTGCTCGGTGACGGGTGGCCACATCGGTGCGTCCCTCGGCGTGGTGGAACTCTCGATTGCGTTGCTTCGGGAATTCGACTCCCCGACCGACAAGATCGTGTGGGACGTCGGGCATCAGGCGTATGCCTGGAAGTTGCTCACCGGCCGAAACGGGCGGTTCCCCACGCTGCGCACGACCGGTGGCCTGTCGGGCTTTCTGAAGCGCGACGAAAGCGTGCACGACCAGTTCGGTGCGGGTCATGCGGGCACCGCGATGTCGGCCGCGTTCGGCATGGCGACCGCTCGTGACCTGAAGGGGGAGACCCACAAGGTCGTCGCCGTGGTCGGCGACGGTGCGCTCACCTGCGGTCTCTCGTACGAAGGTCTGAACAACGCCGGCCACACCAGCCGCGACATTATCCTGATCGTGAACGACAATGGGATGAGCATTTCCCCCAATGTGGGGGCGATCTCCAAGCTGCTTGGCGGCATCGTCGCCGATCCGCGTGCCAATCGCGTGCGTGAGGCGCTCAAGAAGGTGACGTTCCGGATCGGCGACGTGCTCGGCGACGGTGTGGTGCAGCTGGCGCGCAACGTCGAGGAGTCGATCAAGAACCTCTTCTCGGATGGCATGCTCTTCGAGGAATTGGGTTTCCGGTACTTCGGGCCGATCGATGGCCACGATGTCGGAAAGCTGTGCGAAACGCTCGCGTTCGTACGCGACATGGATGGTCCACGAGTGATTCACGTGCTGACCGAGAAAGGGAAGGGTTTCTCCTTCGCGGAAGCCAACCGCGAGAAGTGGCACGGCCTTGCCGCGTACGATCAGGTGACGGGTGAGGCCCGCAAGAAGGCGAGCGGCCCGCCGACCTGGACGCAGGTGTTTGGCGATACCATGGTCGCCCTCGCGAACGAGCATCCGGAGGTCGTACTGATCACCGCGGCCATGCCTGCCGGCACGGGCGCGAACATCTTCCAGCAGGTGCATCCGACCC
The DNA here is from genome assembly GCA_031388885.1 of Gemmatimonadales bacterium. GTDB lineage: Bacteria > Gemmatimonadota > Gemmatimonadetes > Gemmatimonadales > GWC2-71-9 > Palsa-1233. The sequence goes on from JANMSC010000271.1 coordinate 3,586, forward strand.
GATTCTTTGACGTTGGCATCGCAGAAGGCCATGGTGTCACCTTTGCGGGCGGCCTTGCGAGCCAGGGCATCCGACCGGTGGTGGCGATCTATTCCACGTTCCTGCAACGCGCCTACGACAACATCATCCACGATGTCGCCGTGCAGCACCTGCCGGTGGTGTTTGCGATGGATCGGGCCGGTCTGGTCGGCGAGGATGGCCAGACCCACATGGGTTTGTATGACATCCCCTACATGCTTGCCGTGCCGGGGATGACGGTGACCGCGCCGAAGGATGCCGACGAACTGGTCGGGCTGCTGCGAACCGGGCTCATGCACGACGGACCCTTTACGGTGCGCTATCCGCGCGACAAGGCCCCAACGGACCCCAACCCCATCGCGAGCATCGAGGCGGTACCGTACGGGTCGTGGGAACTGATGCGACCGGGCACGGGGGTCGCGATCCTTGGCACGGGCACCATGGCCAGGCCGGCACTCGCGGCCGCGGAAGCGCTCGCCGCCGAAGGGTTCGACGTGGCCGCCGTCAATGCGCGTTTCATCAAGCCGCTCGACGAGGCCATGCTGGAACGACTTGTGGTGAACTGTTCGTTGCTGGTGACGGTCGAGGAAGGCACCGTGACGAATGGCTTCGGGGCCTATCTGGCGGCGCACCTGCAACGGCACCATCCCGAGGCCCGCGTGCTCGCGCTCGGCGTCGCCGACGAGCTGGTGATGCAGGCGCCGCGGGCCGATCAACTCGAGCACTATGGCCTCACGCCACACGGGATCGCGGCCAGTGTCCGCGCCACGATGCGCCTCACGCCGGCGAGCTGAGGCTTCCCTGCGGATCGGCCTCGTTGGCAACGCCCGCTACGCCGACCTCCGGCTTGTGCTCGCCGACGTGGCGCGACTCGCCACGGCGCGAGGCTGGGCGCTGACGGTCGAAGACGAACTGCTGCCGCTGTGCCCCTCCGCGACCACCCCACTCGATCCATCCACCATCGACTTGCTCGTGTCGTTCGGCGGCGATGGCACCCTGCTGCGCGCAGCGCGCCGTTTGCTGGGACGTCCTGTTCCGGTACTCGGCGTCAACTTCGGGCGAGTCGGCTTTCTCACCTCGGTGTCGCGCGATCAAGCCACCGCAGCCCTCGAGGCGTTCGCTGCTGGCCAGTTTCGGGTTTCGGAACGACGTTCGCTCCTGGCGCGGGTGAGCGCTCCCGACGGTCTGGTGACCACGGAACTCACCGCCCTCAACGACGTGGTGCTCCACAAGGGTGGTGTGGCCCGCGTGACGCGATTCCAGGTGTTGATCGACGGCGAGCCAATGGGGCCGGTCTCCGCCGATGGGCTGGTGGTCGCATCCCCCACGGGATCCACGGCGTATTCGCTGAGTGCGGGTGGCCCACTTGTCGTCCCGAATCTCGAGGCGATCATCGTCACGCCGATCTGCGCGCACTCGCTCGGCGTCCGACCCATTGTGGTGCGGTCCGATGCGATGGTGCGGATCGAGCCGTCGAATCCCTTCCCGCAAGACCTCCTCGTCTCAGTGGATGGACAGCAGACCGCGGAGCTGGTCGCTGGTGGATCGCTCGAGGTCTGCACCGCGCCCTCGCCGGTGCTGCTGGTGCGAGTTGGTGACGCCGGCTTCTTCCGCACCCTGCGCGACAAGCTGCATTGGGGCGATCTCTCGGATCGCGGCGCATGACACTCGTGTCGTTGCGCGTGCGAGACCTTGCCACGATCGCCGATGTATCCCTCGAACTTGGCCCTGGTCTGAACGTCCTGACCGGTGAAACGGGCGCGGGCAAGTCGATGCTGGTCGATGCGCTGGCGCTGCTGCTCGGCGACCGCGCCGATCGGGCGGCAGTCCGTCCCGGTGCGGCACGCATGGTCATTGAGGGGGTCTTTGACGCGCCGCCTGCGACGGCACGAACACGCCTCGACGCGGCTGGCCTCGATGTCGCTGACGCCATCATCATCCGCCGTGAAGTCACGGCGGAGGGTCGGTCACGCGCGTGGATCAACGGGTCGCCGACGACGATCGGAGTGCTCGCGACCGTCGGCGAGGTGCTCTGTGATCTGCACGGACAGCATCAGTCGCTGCAGCTGCTGGATGCCTCGACCCAGCGCGACTTGCTCGACGCATTCGGCAACACGACCACCGCCGTGCGAGCCGTCCACACGGCGTGGCACGAACTCGAGTCGATTCGCGACGAACATCGGGCGCTCGAGGCACGTCGCGACGACGCGCAACGCCGCGCCGATTGGCTCCGTCATGTGGTAGCCGAAGTTGATGCAGTCGGACCTCGGCCAGGTGAGGAGGCCGCACTCGACCGTGATGCGATTCGCCTCGGACATGCGTCGACCCTTGCGCTCCATGCGAGCGCCATGGTGGAGGCGCTCGACGGTGACGAGGGATCGGCGCGACTCGCCATCGGCCGCGCCGAACGCGCGATGAACGCGTTGGAGCGGGTGGATCCGACCATCGGGGCGTGGCGCGAGATGCTCGATGTTGCCTACGCGCAGCTCGACGAATTGGCGCGTGTGGCGAGCGACTATGCCGGCACGCTCGAGGAGGACCCGGAGCGTCTGGCCGACCTCGAGCGCCGTCGCGACCTGCTGTTCGGGCTCCGTCGCAAGCACGGCGACACGATCGCCGATGTGGTCGCGACCCGTGATGCGGCAGCCGCAGAACTCGACTTGATCGATACGGCCGACTTTGACCTTCGCGCGCTCGCGTCGCGGATCGACGCGGCAGCACAGGCGCTGAGCGCACTCTGTGGCGCGCTGGGTGAACGGCGCCGTAGTGCAGCGGGTCGCATGGCCCGCGACGTGACCCGCCACCTGCCCGATCTGGGGCTTGCTGGAGGCGAGTTCATCGTACGCGTGGAGCCGCTGCCGCACCCGGGGCCAAGTGGTGCCGACCGGGTCTCGTTCGATGTGCGGTTGAATCGTGGCATGGATCCCCACCCGTTGGCACGGACCGCATCAGGCGGTGAGTTGTCCCGGCTGATGCTCGCCCTCAAGCTCGTGCTGGCGCGCCACGACGAGGTGCCGTCGCTGGTGTTTGATGAAGTCGATCAGGGGATCGGTGGTGAAGTCGGCACGCGGGTCGGCGAGGCGCTTGCCAAAGTCGCTGAACGCCATCAGGTCCTCGTGATCACGCACCTCCCGCAGATTGCGGCGCGCGCCCATCGACACCTTCGCATTGCCAAGGCGACCCGCGGTGGCATGGCCACCAGCGATGTAGCGCTGCTGCTCGGCGAGGATCGCGTGATCGAAGTAGCGAGAATGCTGGGTGATGCGGAAGATCCATCGGCGCGGAAGCTGGCGATGTCGATGATGGATGATGGATGATCGATGATCGATGATCGATGATCGATGATCCATCATCCATCATCGCACACCGCATCCAGCCCATCACCAGAC
>JANMSC010000456.1:0-3058 GCA_031388885.1 Gemmatimonadales bacterium
ACGCTTCCGCGTCAGTCCGGTGACGATGTGCACGGCACCGTGCGCCCCGCCGACGCGCTGCCGCCGGGATTCGTTCCGGCACCGCGGATGCGACTTGAACGGGTGGCGGCCGGTGCCGTGCTGCCGCGACTTCGCGTGACGCCAGCCGCCATTGAGCTGCTGGCCGCAAACGGTTCGGCGACTCCGTGGGCTTTGTCATCTTCGGATGAAGCGGCGTTGCGCGCGGAGGATGCTGCCGGCCTAGTGAGCGATCGATTCCTCGCGCACGCGGCCGCGCGACTTGACGGCCTTGAGGCAACGGCAATGCCGCTGGGCGTTGTGGACCCGAATCTTCCTTTCGCGGATACACTGCCCAACCGGCCCTCGCGCTGGTTGTACCGGCTCCGAGCCGTCGACGCGGCCGGTCGTCCATCACCGGAGGGGCAAGTGCTGCCGCTGGTTGTGCACGTGCCATCCCCGGCGCGATCCGTCGCTCCGCAACTCGAGTCCGTTGACGTTGCGGGTGGTGTGGCTACGGTGCGTGTGCGCGCGCGAGGATCGGCGGGCGAAACCATCTACGTTTTCCACAGCGCCGACGATTCGTTGAATACGGCGGTCGCGACAATGGCGACCATCCAGAATCGCCCCGACCTCGCCGCCGATTCGAGGCTGGTCGTGCGCGACGCCGCAGGGCGCCGGCTGACGCCGACAATGGTTCTGCCGGATGCGACGGGTGTGGGTGAGGCTTCCGTGCCCCTGGCTGCTGACGGGATTGTGCTGCATGTGTGGGCCGTGTCGCTGACGGCGGACGGCGTTCCGTCACGCCTGGTCGGACCACTGCATGCGGCGATGATCGGCGCGGGAGCGTAGCGCGATGTTCACCTCTCCGCTGGCATCTCTCACCGGGTGGTCATGGACGAGGACGAAGGCGACCGACCTCCCGAAGGTGTTGCGGCGCAGCTTCCCTCCCTCTGCAGCAGGGACACCCGGACCGGCCGCTTCGCCCGCGTCGCAGCAATGGGCCGTGCAGGGGACTGGCCCCGGCACCGCGCTGCGCTTTGCGACTTCGGGGCGTTGGCACCATGCACAGGCGGAGACCAGCGTGCATTGGATCTGGGGGAAGGCCGCCGATCTGGCGCGCTTCCCGTCGTTGCGCACACAACTTCCGTTGGGCAATCCGGTGATCGGTATCCGATTCGACGACGCGTTCGACGCGCTCGACGAGAAGGGCGATCCCAACGGCGTCGTCCGCGCGACGGGCGTGGACGTCGGAAATGGTCCCGTGTCGGTCGCGGCCATCACAGTCGTCGCGTTCGCGCCTGGCGCGCCGGCGCTCGACTCGATCGGCGTGCTTCGCTATTTGCGCGACGCGCTCGAGGCGGCTGCATTGTCATCCGGTACTCCCACATGGCAGGATTTCGTCGGGGCGTTCAACTCCGTCGAGCAACCGCTGCGCATTCTCGAGCCCGGTGGAAGTCCCGCCACGGGACAAGTCATCACGATCTCCGGCGGCTCAGGACCAGTCACACTCGGCGCGGACAGTCTTGGCGATGCCCTCGCCGCGCTCGGGATCACGCGCGCCGCACTGTCGAGCGGCCAGACGCTCGATGTCGCTGGTGGCGCCGAAGTGGTTGCGACATCGGCGGGCATGGCGTTTCCGAGTGGCGTTGTGCCGCTGTCACCTAACACGAGTCACGTCACCGTCGCATCGCTTGCGTCGTGGTTCGCGCCGCAGGGCGCCGCCAGCCTGCAACGATTCACGCGCGGAAACACGGTGGTGCCGTTCGCGGATGGCGCTGCGACGCTCGCGGATCTGTTCCGCGAACTCCATGGCGCCGTGACCGTGGGAAACCAGGGCGCGTTCTATGTCACCGGGTATTCGCTGCAGCACGATGCGACACTCGGCCCGTCCGGACCACCCGGGACAATGCGCACCGTGGAGGACGTGGCGACCGCGATGGGCCTCTCGGGAGGAGACCCGCGTTTCCTGGCGTTGCAGATGCTGCAACTCAACCCGTCGTGGGTGCGCACCGTCGAAAGCTCCGCGGCGCTAATCGGTTTTCTCCTCGCGATCGGCGGTTATGTCGGGACCATCTTCCAGGATGATCAGTCGCCCGACCAGCTGTCGTTCATCCTGCATTCGCAGGCGCTTGCAATGGCGTTGATAGCAGGATCGGCGAGCCTCGACAGCATTCTCGAGGGAAAGGAACTCAACCGCGGTTCGATTGACGCGCTCAAAGCGATCCCAGGTGTCGCGGCGTATCTCGACCCGGTGGACGCGGACGTGGATGACAATCCGCACACCAGCACATCAGAGCTGATCGACTTGGCGCTGCCGGCCCAACGCAACTTCAACGTGTTCCACCAGAAGATTCAGCTCGTGCGCAATGGGACCGGTCTCCACGCGTACTGCGGCGGCATCGACCTCAACGCGAACCGGACGCAGGACCGCGACCATGCGTCGCGCGGTCCTTTCCACGATGTGCACGCTCGGGTCAACGGACGCGCGGCCGGTGAACTCGCGACGACCTTCATCGAACGATGGGGGACAAGAACACCTGCGCTTCGGCTCGCCGAGCCCCGTGCCTTGGATGATTTGCCCAGCGAGGGGCCCGATGTCGTGCAGGTGGCACGCACCTACTACGGCGCGGTGCCCGGCAGTGGCCGTGGATTCAGCTTTGCGCCCAACGGCGAACGCACGATTATCGACACACTGTTGCAGGCGATTGGACGCGCGCGGCGGCACATCTACATCGAGGACCAGTATCTGACGCCGCCCGCGGAGTTTGCTTCAGCACTCGCTGCGGCCGCCGCCCGCGTCTCCGGCCCGCTCGTCATCCTCGTTCCATCGACCACCGACCAGCCGTTTGGACTGGCCCGGCGGCAGGCATTCATCCAGCAGATGAGCGAAGCGTGGGGCGATCGATTCAAAGTCGGCATCCTGCGCAAGCGTTTCTCCTGCACTCAAACGTCCTTCAAGGCCGCGAAGGGACGCCTGTGGCTGGTGGCTGATCTTGGCGAAGCCGCCGCGGACAACGTCATCGAGATCGGCCCGGTCGGCCGCCTGCCCGACGCGCCC
>JANMSC010000463.1:0-10167 GCA_031388885.1 Gemmatimonadales bacterium
GAATCGGATCCGCCGAATGCCGTCAACCGCCCCAACCGCGCGAAGCAGGTCGGCGAAGTCATGGGTGCCGTCGTGATACGAGTTGACGGTCTGCCCGAGTAGGGTGACTTCGCTGGTGCCCTGCCCGGCGAGCGCCTGAATGTCATCCACGATCACGGCGAGCGGGCGACTTCGTTCAGGACCGCGCGTGGTCGGGACGATGCAGAAGGTACATCGATAGTCACAACCGCGTTGCACCGTAACGAACGCTGTCGGTCCCTTTTCACGCACCTGGGGGATGTCTTCGTAGTGTTCCCAGGTGCGATACTCAACGTCGGCGACGCGCTGGCCACCACGGGCGTGGCTGAGCAGTTCTGGCAGGTTCCGGTAGCCATCTGGCCCCACGACCAGATCCACCTTTGGGACCCGCTCAAGCAGTATCGGCCCGAGGCGTTGCGCCATGCAACCGACCACGCCGAGCACGGTCCCGGGGCGCTTGTGCCGTTGCAGCTCGCCCATGCGTCCGATCACCCGCTGCTCCGCGTTGTCGCGGACGGCACACGTGTTGACCAGCAGCACGTCGGCACCGTTCGGCGATTCGGCCTGGACGTAGCCATCGCGCCCAAGCACACCGAGTATCAGCTCGGTATCGGCGACATTCATCTGGCAGCCATAGGTTTCGATCCAGACGGATTTCAATGGGGCTCCGACGTGCGTTCATCACCGGTGAAAAGTCGACGGTCGACAGTCGACAGGGACTGGTCGTTAGTCGTTAGTCGATATGACGGCGAATCCGTCCGCTTGGACACTATCGACTATCACCGATCGACCGGTACCACACCAAACTGATCCAAGCCGGACGCCGCTACTGCGCCGCGCCGCCAGTAAAGATGGTGAGCCCCACCGAGAGCAACCACGCCGATTCGGTGTAGGCAGTACCCGATTTCCGCTGGATCCGTTCGACAGTGAGGTCGATCCCGCCGACGTCGCGGCTGTCGGCGCTGGGTCGGAACCGCATCCCGGTTCCGGCCGAGACGCCCCATTCCTCAGGTTGCGGGCTGCCAGCGATCAGGAACGGCAGCTTGGCGTAGCGCACGCCGAGTCGGAGCGGGCGCTGCCCGGGGCGACGGGTGTTCGAGATCAGCTCGACACCACCAGACGCTTCGAACGTGTTGCGCGCGCCGGTGGCGCCCTCCGCACGGAGTTGCTCATTACCGACCGACCAGTTGCGGCTCGCAACCTGACCGGCAACCTCGATGCGCGGACGGACGCGGAGCCGCACACCACCCATCAGCGTCAACGGCAGATCTACCGTGCCGGTCGGCGTCGAGTCGCGCGTGATGTCGAGTGGCCCATCGCGTCGCACCGACCCGGCGATCGCCAAGCCGGCCCGGGGCTGAACGACGAATCCCGCCGACACACCGATGGCATTGTACGCGAGTTCCGCGCGTTGTTCAGCGGCGATGTAACTGCTGTCGTCGAACACGCGCCGCGTGCTCAGGCGGTTCGATCCGGTGAGAAAGTGCACGCCGGCACCAACGGACAGGCGTGGCGACAACTTCCAGGATCCGGCAACCCGGAGGTCGTTGATACCGCCGCGTGACGACAGGGTATCGGAGTATGCAACGGGAACCCCGCGCGGCGAAATAATGCCGCTGCTCGCGAGCGTGAAGTCGCGATCGGTGTAACTCGAATAGCTGAACGATGCCGACAGGCGCGTCCGACCGACTGGGCCGCCGACGAGCACCAACGGGAACCGGGTGCTCTGCGCCGACGCCTCACCACCCGGGTTCACGGCGGTTCGCCACGACGTGCTGGCGGTGAACGCGCTGGTCACGGCACCGAGGCTCGCCAGAGCAGCAGGATTCTGGGTCGACTCGCCGTCAAAGAGTCCGAATGCCCCGCCCGTTCCGAGGGTCCGCACCGACGACGCTCGGCCCGGGTGGCCGAGCCCGCGAATACCAAACTGCGACGACTGCGCAGCCACTGGTGCGGTCGCGCCAATGATCAACAGCGCGAGGAGGAGGCGGCGCATCAGAGACCCTCGAACGGGAAGGGCCGACGATAGGTGATCCGGAGACGAGGCGCTGCGTCGGAGCGCGTCGAACCGAAGCGCGGTGCGATGAACGTCGCCCCCTCCTGACCAAGCGACAGCCGGAGGATCGCCGGCAGCGGCGCGCTGCCCTGCCAGAGCTGCACCAGGCCGACGATATCGACGCGCACGGTGTCATTCCCTCGCACCAGCGGTACCGAAACAAACCGTTCGCTCGCGACGGGCGATTTTGCGCCAAAATCAGCGATCACCTGGCGCACGTCGAGCCGCGCTGTGTCGGCCGGGATGCCGACAATTGGCGCGCTTGGCACCAGCTCGAGCGTCGCACGGAGGATCGTCGCCGAGTCGCGAAGGTAGGCCGGAAGCGCAAAACGGATAAAGCTGCGCGCCGCCGGGAAGCCGCCCACAGCGAGCAAATCGGCTGGTGGCGATCCAAAGTCAGGACGCGTCGTGAAGTTCAGGTCGGGTACCCGCAGCAGCACCTGGCGGCGCAACAGTGTGTCGGCGATGGCCGCCCTGGCATACGTGGTATACAACGGCGCTTGACCGCCCGAGAAGAGTGCGCCGATGCGCGCCGCACCACCACCTGCCGACCGAAGCCGAAGCCCGACCGTGAGCCGGGTGCTGTCGTCAGGCGCGAATGCGATCCGCGCGAGTGCCTGCGCCCCAAGCGTGACGCGCAACGCGCCAGAGCGGACGTTGTCGGCAATCGCAAATTCCTCGAGCAACGTCGCAGCGTTCATCGCCACGTCGATCACCGCGAACGGCGTGAGCGTATCCACCGTACGCGGCAGCCGATAGACCTCGAGCACCATGCCAGCCACGGTCGTGTCACGGCGCTGCAGCGCGAACGTCAAGGCCACCGAATCAACGGTGAACGTCCGCAAGGTGTCCCGTATCAGCAGCGAGTCACCGCGACGCACGAATCGCATAACGGCGCGCGACTGGCCGTACTGGCCGCCGTCGGAGATGAGCAATGACAGCGCCTCGTTGCGGCCCTGATAGCCGGTAAAGCTCGAGTCACCACCCAGGATGGGAGTCAGGACCGTGTCACGGACATCGACAACGCCGCCTGGGCAGAGTGCTGGACAATCTCCAGGCGTCGTAAGCTTTTCGGTGCAGCCAGCGGTGACAACGAGCAGACCCAGCGCAATTGACCGACGCGTCATCGAAGCACGTCGCCGGTGAATCCTGCTGGAAGCAGCTCGGCGATGGTCCATGCGACCACCTGGTCGCCAGCGTAACTCTCGACGCGGAGCGTCGGCCCGAACTCTGCCAGCACCTGACGGCACGCACCACACGGCGAGATCGGCTCGGGCGCGTCACTCACCAGTGCGAGCCGGCGAAACTTGCGTTGGCCCGACGATACGGCGGACGCGACCGCGCTGCGCTCGGCGCAGATGGTCAATCCGAATGACGCGTTCTCGATGTTGCACCCCGTGACGATTTGCCCATCTTCAGTTTCCAGCGCCGCGCCAACCCGGAATCCCGAGTAGGGGGCATAGGCACGTTCCCGCGCTGCTTCTGCGGCCTTCCTGAGGTCAGTCACGCGGCCCACACCTCCTGCAGAAACGAGGTGCCCGCCGGAAGCCGGGCAACACCGAGGAATTCGGCGAGGGTCTGGCCCACGTCGGCAAAAGTCGCTCGCTCCCCGATCGATACCGGCCGAACCCGGGGTCCGGCGATCAGGAGCGGCACCCGTTCACGGGAATGGTCGGTGGACGGAGTCGTCGGGTCGTTGCCATGGTCGGCGGTGAAGATAATCAGGTCATCGGGCCCAACCCGAGTCAGGAAGCCGCCGATCCAGCGGTCGAGCTCCTCCAGCCCCCCGATAAATCCGGGCACATCGTTGCGGTGACCCCATGTCTGGTCGAACTCGATCACGTTCGCGAAGAGCAACCCACCAGTCATCGTCCGCAAGCCTTTGTCGATCAGCCGATACGCGTCAGCGTTGGTCGGCGTGTGCTCGCTGGTCACGCCGCGGTTGGCGAACAAGTCGTCCACCTTGCCGACACCAACGACGGGGACCGCCGCGTCGGCAAGGTGGTCGAGCAACGTCGGACCAATCGGTGCGAGCGAGAAGTCCTTGCGCCGCGGGGTGCGTTCCCAGTGGTCCGGCGTGCCGACGAACGGGCGCGCGATCACCCGCGCTACGCCCACGTCGCCGCGGAGCATGTGGCGAGCCGTAACGCACGCGGCGCGCAGTTCATCGATCGACACGATCCCTTCGTGGGCCGCGACCTGGAACACGCTGTCGGCGGAGGTATAGACGATCCACTTCCCCGTGGCGACGTGTTCGGCGCCGTGTTGGTCGAGGATGGCAGTTCCTGACGATGCGACGTTGCCGAGCACGCCGCGGCCAGTGCGTGCAGCAAACTCGTCAAGCACCGCCTGCGGAAACCCGTAAGGAAACGTCGGGAACGCGGTCTCGAGCACGACGCCGCACAGTTCCCAGTGACCGGTGATGCTGTCCTTTCCCATGCTCCGAGGCTGCGCCGTGCCATGCGCCGCGGAGGGCGCGGCAACTCGTGGCAGCCCGGTATCACCACAGTATCCGAGTCCCATCGCTTCGAGATGTGGCAGGCGCAGAGCGGGATTGGCGCGGATCACGTTGCCGATGGTCACGCTCCCTGTGTCGCCCCACTGCTCGACGTCGTGGGCCCCGCCGACGCCGAGCCCGTCGAGGACGATCAGCGCCGCGCGACGCATCAGTGCGACGTGCCGGTCGCGAAGCGAAAGCGCAACGCCGTGAGCGCTTGGTCGAGCAGCTTGGCTTCGTCCGGGTCGAGATTGCCGCGGGTCTTGTCCTGAATCATCCCAAGCGTGTCGATCAATGCCTGGGCGAGTTGTCGTGCGTCGCCTGCGCCGGCTTCCACTGCGCCCGGCGGAAGATTTCCGTCCAGCGCCGAACCGGCCTGCGCCGCAAGGCCGAGCACGAGTGAGGCAAAGTGATTGTTCATTCGGGGCCGGTGTAGCGCCGCGGGAGTCGATCCCCAAGCGCGGTGAGAAGTTCGTAGCTGATGGTTCCGGCACAACTCGCCTGTTCGTCGAGTGAAATGACGCCGCCGAAGAGCGTCGCGACATCGCCCACCGCGACTGGCAGGTTGCCGGCGTCAACCATCAGCAGGTCCATCGTGACGCGCCCGACGATGCGCACGCGTTGTCCGAGCAATTCCACCGCACCGCCGTTTGACAGGCGACGCGGAATACCGTCGGCGTACCCAATGGCCAGCGTGGCCACCGACGTGGAGATGGGCGCCTGCCATGTGGCGTCATAACTCACCGTGCTGCCAACGGTGAGACGGCGAACGGCGACCACGCGGGCACGGAGGGCCGCGACGGGCACGGCGAGAAGCCCCTCGACCTGCCCACCGTAGAGGTGGATGCCCGGACGGGCGAGATCGGCGCGATACGCCGAGCCGTACCGCGCGGCCGCCGAATTGGCCGCGTGCACGAGGGGTGGGCGCCGGCCGAGCGCCTCGATGGCCGCCTCGAGCCGGGTCCACTGCTCGGCGGTGCCTGCTTCGTCGTGTCCGGCGGAATGAAAGTGAGTAAAGACACCTTCCCATCCCGGAGCCTCGGCCAGCAGACTGCGCGCCGCCGCAAGGGCGGCGGTATCATCCCAGCGAAAGCCGGCCCGCGCCATGCCGGTGTCGACCTCGACGTGGAACGGGCTCTCGCCCTGCGCCAGCCAGGCCTGCAACCCCTCGAGGTCTCCAATCACTGGACGCGCGGCGACGGCAAGGGTGTACTCGACCATCGCCGGAACAAGCGGCGTGAATATCACGAGCGGCCGGGCGACTCTGTTGACGTGCAGTTCGCGCGCTTCATCAATGGTTGCGACCCCAAAGCCCCATGGATCGACCTCGGCGAGCGCGCGGGTGACGGCCAGGGCGCCGAGCCCGTAGCCGTCGGCCTTCACCATTGGCAACAGTGGGGCACCGATCCGGTCGGCGTACGAGCGGGCATTGCGCACGAGCGCGTCGAGATCGACGTCCACCCAGGCGCGCGAGGTGTCGGGAGTGAAGGGCTTTCGCACGGTCGGAGACTAGGACACTCGGAGGGTCGATGCAAGACGAATCAGCGCTCGATCGCGCCGTGACGATGGTGGCAGACCTGCGCCAGCGCTGCGCATGGGACCGCGTCCAGACTCGCGAGACCCTGCGCCCGTATCTGATTGAGGAAGCGCATGAACTTGCCGCCGCATTGGGAGCCGGCGACCCTGTCGCGATCCGCGAGGAAGTGGCCGACCTCATGCTCCACCTCGCGTGGCAACTCGTGCTCGGCCTCGAGACCGGGGAGTTCACGCCTGACGATGTGGCGGACGACCTGGTCGCGAAGATGCGCCGACGGCACCCCCATCTCTTCGACCTCGGCCCGCAGAAACGATGGCAGCACCTCAAGGCGATCGAGGCGGGTGAGCGCGATGGAACACTCGGCGACCTGCCGCTGACGCTCCCCGACCTTCTGATGGCGTATCGCCTGCAGGAGCGTGCCGCCGGGGTCGGTTTCGATTGGCCCGATGTTGCCGGCCCGATCGCGAAAGTACGCGAAGAGTTGGCCGAGGTCGAATCGGAGCTGCCACTCGATGATCATGGCCAGCGCGACCGCCTCACCGACGAGATCGGCGACCTGCTCTTTGCGGTCGTGAATCTCGCGCGCAAGGCCGGCGTGCAGCCGGGCCTCGCGCTCGACCGAAGCAACGCGAAGTTCAGACAGCGTTTTGGTGGCGTGGAGCGATTGGCCAGGGAGCGAGGGATCGCGATGGAAACTGCGGGATTGGAGGCGCTGGACGCGTTGTGGGATGAGGTGAAAAAACAGGAGAAGAGAGAAGCGAGAAGCGAGAAGGAAAGGTGACTCTCCCTTCTCCCTTCTCCCTTCTCTCTTCTCGCGCTACGGATACAGCCGATGTATCTGCCTCGGAAACGCGATCGCCTCGCGAATGTGCGGAATCCCGCAGATCCACGCCACGGTGCGCTCCAGGCCAAGGCCGAAGCCGGAATGCACAAACCCGCCGTACTTCCTGAGGTCGAGATACCAGCCGTAACTCTTTGGATCGAGCCCCTGCTCGACGATGCGCGCGAGCAACTTGTCGTAGTCGTCTTCGCGTTGTGACCCGCCGATGATCTCGCCATAGCCTTCGGGTGCCAGGCAGTCGTTGCTGAGCACCGTGCGCGAGTCGTCGGGATTCTCCTTCATATAGAAGGCCTTGAACGCCTTTGGATAGTTCATCACGAACAGCGGCTGGTCGTACGCCTTCGCGAGCGCGGTTTCGTCATCAGCGCCGAGGTCGGCGCCCCATTGGATGTCGCTGCCCTGCGCCTGAAGGGCGGCGATCGCCTCGGAATATGTGATCCGCGGAAACGGTGCCGTAACGATTTCCAGCGGCGCGGTATCGCGCTCGAGTTCCTTGAGTTCTTCCTTCCGACGCTCGAGGGCACGCTCGACCAGATACGATACGAATGATTCCTGCAAGCGCATGTTGTCTGCCGAGTCGGCGAACGCGACTTCGGGTTCGATCATCCAGAACTCGGTCAGGTGCCGCCGCGTCTTTGACTTCTCGGCGCGGAACGTCGGACCGAATGTGTAGATCTTGCCGTGCGCGGCGGCGGCGGCTTCGCCGTAGAGCTGGCCGGTCTGCGCCAGGTACGCGTGACCGAGGTCGAAGTACTCTGTTGCGAACAGATCGCCCGCTTGTTCCCCGATCGAGCCGGTCAGGATCGGCGTGTCCACGCGAATGAAGTCGCGCGCATAGAAGAAGTCGTGTGCGGCCTGCTCGATTTCATGGCGAACGCGGGCGATCGCGACTTGCCTTTTGGAGCGGAGCCAGAGGTGGCGGTGCTCGAACAGGAACGCAGTGCCATGTTCTTTCGGCGTGATCGGATAGTCCACGCTTGGGGCGAGGATCGTGAGGTCGCTGGCGGTGAGTTCGAATCCGCCCGGGGCGCGCGCGTCTTCCCGCACCGTGCCGGTCACCGCGACCGTGGCTTCCTGGGTGAGGGTGCCGAATCGATCCCAGGCTCCATCGACAATCTCATTCTTCGGGAACACCGCCTGGAGGTAGCCGGTCCCGTCGCGCATCACGAGAAAGGCGATCTTGCCTGAAGACCGGGTGGTCAGCACCCAGCCCTGCACCGTGACGGACTGGCCGACGAACTGGCGGAGGTCGGAGATGCGGGTGGAAGTCATGGTGGCAACGTATTCAGGCGATGGAACAGCGAGAAGGGAGAAGCGAGAAGGGAGACCCGATGGGGTACTGCGGCGCTTTCAACCTGGGCGTCGGTTTCCGGCCGCGACTTGACTCGATTTGCAACAGGAGCGAGACTTAGGAATCGTTTCGCCGCGCGCTAGCACAGTCAGGTCGGGCGGAACGAGCCCCCCGCTCGTCTCGGAGCATGCACGCTGGATTTCGTTCCCCGATTCGCGCGTAGCGGCGGTCGCCGTCCGCCGCGCGATTGTACCCCACAACACCTTTCTGAGGTTTCGCATGAGACGTTCATGGTACGTGATCGGTGCCCTCGTCACAGTGGCTTGGATGGCGCCTCTCGGCGCGCAAGGGCCCTCGGGAACAGTCCGCGGGCGGGTTGTTGACAACGTGACTCAACAGCCGGTCGTCGGCGTTCGCATCGACGTCGGGGGCCGTGTGACGCTCACCCGGTCGGACGGTCGTTACGTGGTCGACGGGGTTCGCGCGGGAGCGAATTCGCTCCAGGCACGACTCATCGGGTACGCGCCCGTGACGCGATCCATCACGGTGATCGCGGGCCAGGAGATCGCTGTCGACGTTGCGATCGCCGCCCAAGCGGTCACCCTGACCGAACTGGTCGTGACCGGTTACGGCGAACAGCGGGCGGGCAACATTACCGGCGCGGTGTCGACGATTTCGTCGGAGGAGTTCAACACCGGCCGAGTGATCAGTCCCACCGCCCTGATCGCAAGCAAGGCCCCCGGGGTACAGGTGATTGACAACAACGAGCCAGGCGGCGGCCTCACCATCCGGATCCGCGGCGCGACGTCGATCAACGCGAGCAGCGACCCGCTTTATGTCATCGATGGGATGCCGGTGGGCACCGGTGGGCTCTCGGCCGGCCGCGATCCGCTCAACTTCCTGAACCCCGACGACATCGAGAACATCACGGTGCTGCGCGATGCCTCGGCAGCGGCGATCTACGGGGCGAACGCGGCCAACGGTGTGGTGCTGATCACCACCAAGTCGCGGCCCCGAGCCGGAGGCCGGACGGGGGCACAGGTCGAATACTCGGGCAGCATGTCCGGCTCGTCCGTGACCAGGCTCCCGTCGATGTTGAATGCAGCGGAGTTCCGCACGGCGGTCCAGACGTACGCACCACAGAGCGTCGGTCAGCTGCAGGCCGCGAGCACCAACTGGTTCGATCAAGTGACCCGTTCAGGGGTCGGTCAGGACCATAACGTGTCGGTGTCCAACGCGAGCGAGAGCATGTTCTACCGACTGTCGCTTGGGTATCTCAACCAGGACGGCGTCATTCAGGGCACGACAGCCGAGCGGCTCTCGCTCGGCCTGGCCTACCAACAGCGGCTCCTGGACGATCGCCTCGACGTCCGCGCCAATGTGAAGGGCTCGCGCAGCTACGACCTGTTCACGCCGGGCGGCGTGCTCTCCAATGCCGCGCAAATGGGACCGACACAGCCCGTGCTCGATCCGACCGTCCCGACCGGCTACTACGACTGGCCAGGCAACGCACTGACCTCGGCCGACAACCCGGTCGCCATCCTTGGCCTCGCCACTGACCGAGGCACGACCTACCGCAGCCTCGGCAACATCCAGGTGGCATACCGGATGCCGTTCCTCGAGGCGCTGCGCGGCAACGTCAACCTCGGGTACGACGTCGCCAAGGCGCAACGCGCGCAGTTTTCGCCAAGCGTCCTGCATGCCCAGGTGAAGACCGGCGCCAAGGGAACCGAGTATCGCTCCGACCCGACCGCGCTAAACACGGTGCTTGACGCGTTCCTGAACTACGCGGCACCGGTGGGCGGGATTCCCGGCACCGTCGACGCGACAGCCGGCTACTCCTACTCGAACGCCTACGCCGAGAATCCATGGTTCCAGGCGACCGGCCTGGGCACCGACGTTCTGGGCGGCAACGGCGTGACGACGG
>JANMSC010000479.1:0-3765 GCA_031388885.1 Gemmatimonadales bacterium
CGAAGTGCCGGAACTCTGCACCGACGCTGTTGCGGACGAAGTACGGCTTGATGCGCAGGTGGTGCCGCGCGATCAGCTCGTCGTTGCTGATCGGTGGCCCCGGCAGGTAGTGCCCCGTGCCCGCAACGCGCACCTTCATGATGCCCGTGCCCTGGCCTGACGGCCGAACGGCAACACATGGCGCGCTGCCGTGACGCGGCCAAGGGGTCGAGTGACGCGGGCGAGAAAGTGATCGATCTCCGCACCGAGATCATTCAAGTCGACAACTGCGTCGACGGTGCCGTTCGCGAGCAGGTCGTCCAGGCCAGCGGTCTGGCGCAAGGCAACCCCCCGCCATTGCTCGCGAAGGCGCGGGCAGCCGCTCAGCAATTTCTCGACGATGCTCGCCTGCATCACGCCCATGCGCGCACCACGCAGCGCGACAGCGCGCGCGCCACCGAACACCTTGGGGAACCCCAGCGTCGCCGCACCGCCAAAGCAGCGCGACGTGACCACACCCATCGTACCGTAGGGGTAGCGGATGATCTTCTCGCCGACCCACAGCATCCGGCGGAAGTTGTTGGCGGCACTCTGGCCGACTCGCGGATCGAAGCCGGGCGAATCAAGAAACGACACGATCGGCAGGTGCATCGCCCCGAACAGGTCGATGCCCGCGGCGTACTTGTCGAGGGTGCGAACGGTGATCAGGTTGTCCGACCGATCGGGCGGGTTCACGAAGAGCCCCACCGGCGTGCCGTGCCGCGTGCCAACGAAAAGGCGCATTCGGTTGCACCAGCCGGGCACCAGTTCCTGCGGCGGTGCATCGAGGAATGACGCGAGAATCTCGCCGGTCATCCCTGCGATATCGGGCCTCGCCGCGGACATGTCTGGTGCGAGGAGCGCCTTGAAGCGCGCGCATGCTGCTTCGACCGAGGGCACCAGCTCATGGATCAGGTCGGTGGTTTCGACGAAGCGTTCGGCCGCGGCGACTTGGTCGAAGTCCACCGCGTCGCCGAAAAACAGCTTGATCACTTCGGGACCGGTGAGGTTCAGCTGGGTCTGATTGGCAACGGCGACGCGGTAGTGGCCCAGACCGAAAAGCAGCGGCGCCAAGCCGAGGCAGCGTCCGAGGGCACACGTCAGCACGAGGTGGCGCTCCGCGTGACGCAACAATGCAGGCCAGATCGCGAATGCCTCCGCGAAGCCCGTTCGCCCCTCCATCACGGAGAGACCAGCGGAGTTCACGAAGTAGATCAACGGAATGCGCTCGCCGCCGCGCTCCAGGTGCTGGAGAAAGGCAACGAAGCGGCGCGAGTTGGCCTGACCGTACGACGCGGCGTTGACGCGGAAGTCGCTCCAGACAATCGCAACCGAGTGACCCTGCCACTGACCGACCGCGGTGACGAGACCGGCGCAATCCGTTCGGGTACAGCTGCCAGACGCGATATCGGCGTCGATCCAGAGCCGGAGCGACGACAATCCCAGCCCGCCGATCATCCGACCGAGGAAATGGTGTTTCTCGGGGTCAACCGGGATCCAGTCGTAGCGCTCGCGTGCGGGGCTCATCCTGGTACTCCGAAGAGGATGAGCAAGGGTCGCGTCGGGGAGTCAAGGAGGGGTCAAGAGCGTCAGTTCGACCCTCCTTCGCGGCCCACCTCCGGCACGCCATCGAAAAACTCGACGATGCCCGTCTCGAGCGAATACTCGGCGCCGACGATGACAAGTCCTCGCTTCTCGATCAACTCCTCGAGCACCTCCGACCCGTGGCGCAGGTGGCTTGCCGACGCACGAATGTTGGCCCGGACGGCCTCGCGTACGAGCGCTTCCGGATGGTGGGCGAGGTCGGTCGCCAGCAACGGCTCAACCGACGGTCGGATTCGGTCGACGATCGACCGAAGGTTCCGCGATTGGTCCTGCGACGGCCGACCGAGTTCCTCGAGCGTGGCGAGTATCGCGCCGCATTGCGAATGCCCAAGCACCACAACGAGCCGTGTTTCGAACCGCTCCGCCGCGAACTCAACGCTGCCGACCTGCGAGGGGGCGACGATGTTGCCGGCAACCCGAATGACGAACAGGTCACCCAGGCCCTGATCGAAGACGATCTCTGCCGGTGCCCGCGAGTCCGAACAGCCCAGGACGATCGCAAACGGCTTCTGGCCCGCCGCCAGCTCCCTGCGACGCGACTGAGTCGTGTCGTGGTCCGGGCTACGGGTGTCAGTGGCGAACCGACGATTCCCTTCTCGCAGGCGTTCGAAAGCTTCGTGTGCTGGGATCATCGACGACCGCGCCCCTGGCGAGACAGTGCCGGGCTACTCGACGCCCGGTCACGAATGGTAACACGGCACGGCTGGGTGTTCAGAAGCCCACGTGCCAAGTCCGGAAGTTCTTCAAGGCTGAGTTGGACGGATATTCGGGCGTGGGCGTCACCACCACCGTTTTCTCGGCGACGAGGGAACGGTAACTCTCGACCAGGCGGTCGAGTTCGGCGTCCCACGACAATTCTTCGGCCGTTTGACGCGCGCCCGCTGCGAGTCGCCGCGTGTGCGTCGGCGTTGTCGCGAGGCGCACCATCGCGTCAGCCATCGCCGCAACATCACCGGGTGCGTACGCCATGCCGTTCACGTCGTCGCGCAGATGATCGGCGACACCACCCGCCGGTGCCGCGACGACCGGGAGCCCGCTCGCCATCGCCTCGAGAATGACCAAGCCGAGTGTCTCGGTGTGCGAGGCGAACAGGAACGCGTCGGCGCTGGCGTACAATTGCGGCAGTGACTGTCGGCGATCGAGGTTCCCGAGGAACGTGACATCGAGCGGGGCACTCGCGCGTAACTCATGCTCGCGCGGGCCGCTGCCTGCCACCACCAGGTGAATCAGGCGATCGGTCGGCATGAGCCGCCTGGCTCGCGCATACGCCTCGATTATCCGCTCAACACCCTTCTCCGCCGCCAACCGACCGACGTGCAGGAAAATGAACGCGTCCGGTGGAGCGTGGAGATCGCGGATCAGCTGATCGCGGCGACCGGGATGAAAGAGGACGGTGTCGACGCCCCGCCCCCACACCTCGACGTCGTCGATCGCAAGCCGGCGCAGCTCGTCCTCCGCCGCCACGCCTGGCGTGTACACGCGACGGCTCCTCCGGTGAAAGCGGCCGATGTATTCCTGCACCGAGCCACGCAGCCAGGGCGCACCGTAAGCCACCGTGTACCGCGAGAAGTCCGTGTGGTATGACGACACCACGGGAATCCTCCGGCGCAGGGCCTCCCGCTGGCCCATCCAGCCGATCATGAACTCGGTCGCACAATGGACGATGTCGGGCCGGAACGCCGCCATCACCCGGGCGACGGACCCGCGTGCCGGCGCCGCCAGTCGAATCTCGGGGTACCCTGGCATGGCGACACTCGGAATCGTCATGCGGGTCGCCCTGGGCCGGCGGTCCTCTCCGTTGATAAAAACATCCTGCGTGGCCTCGGGGTACGTCGGTGACATCACGGCCACCTCCCAACCCCGATCGCGGAGCCCATCGACGGAGAGCGCGGTGACAACGGAGACGCCATTCAGTTGCGGCGGGAAGGTGTCGGTGCAATAGAGTGCGCGGGGTGCAGTGGGCATCGGCGGTACAGTCTCATAATTGAACTTCACGTATTCGTCACCGGCGCGTCACGAGTCTGTGTTCTTCTCGATTCTTGTGCCCATTGTCAACAGTCTGCGACACGTTTGTGCTCAAACTGTGGAGATGATACCCGATGTTTGTTGCGGTGATTGCGGCCGCAACCAACCATGCGAGGA
>JANMSC010000021.1:0-3523 GCA_031388885.1 Gemmatimonadales bacterium
GTCGCGCGCTAACGCTGTGCTACCACCCGCCACCCAACCGCCGTTGCGATGATCGTCTGCAGCAACGCGCCAATGCTGGCCCCAACGGCACCCGTCCCGATGAGCGTTGCAGCCGTCCGAACCGGCCCCATCTTCACGGCGCGGCCGTCGTTGTAGAACACCACGATCACATAGCCAAGCGCCGCGCCGGCGATACCGCCGAGCACTGCACCAGCCTCCCAGGTGCCGCGGCGGCGCCAATCGTCATCACGCCACCTCCGTGGCGAGCGCTCGCCCGTGTTTCGACCCGAGCTGCATCACCGCGTCGTCGCGATCGCGTGCGTTGCGATACACCGCGAAGAGCGTGCTGCCCGACCCACTCATACGGCAGAGCAACGGACCAGTTCCAGCAAGCGCCTCGAACGCCGCACGAATCGGCGGGAACTTGCCGAATACCGCCGCCTCGAAGTCGTTCCCCGCAAGTCGCGCGATGTCGCTCCACTTCGACAGCACGTCGAGGTCGAGGGCGACCGCTCCACGCGGGCCACTCGATGCCCGAATCTCATCGACCCATGTGTACGCCTCGGCGGTGAGTACCACGACCGTCGGCAACAGCAACAGGACCGGCAGCAGCGGCAGCTGGGGCAACCGCAGCAGGCGTTGGCCATGGCCCCACCCCAGCGCGAGTGGCGCCTCGCTCGCAAAGAACGCTACGTCGGCGCCGAGCCGATGCGCCATCTGCAACACCTCGGATCGCGGAACCGCGTTGTTGGCGAGGCGATTGACGGCGTGCAACGCGGCAGCGGCATCGCTCGATCCGCCACCGAGTCCGCCGCCGACCGGAATGCGCTTGGTGAGGTGCATTGCGACACCGAATGTGCGCCCGGTGGCAGCAAGGACAGCATCGGCCGCACGCCACGCGAGGTTCTTCTCAACCGGCCCCAGGTCGGCACCTTCAACCTCGAGCGTGATGCCGCGCTCGACGCGTGCGACCGTGAGCGTGTCACTCAGCGCGATCCGGCAGAACAACGTTTCGAGGCCGTGGTAGCCATCCGCCTCGCGAGCCAGCACGCGCAGGAAGAGGTTGAGCTTGGCGCGACACTCGACCGTGATCGGTTCGCTCATGGTGCGTCGCGCACCCGCGCGTCGCTGAGGTGCACGCCGCTCTGCATTGCCGACCACGCGCCCATCAGGGTGATCGGGATAAACGTGGTGATATGGTAGGTAAGGGCGTATGCGAGGCCGGCCTCCTTGGGCACACCGAACAGCGCAAACAGCGTGGTCCAGATGGCGGCCTCGAACACGCCGGCATACCCGGGCGTCGAAGGGACCGCGATGCCGACCATCAGGACGCCCTGCAGGATGAACGCGCCGGCCACAGGCAGGTCGAAGCCGAAGGCGACGAACGCGGCGTAGAACGCCAGGCCGCTCGTGCCCCAGACCAGCAGTGACCAGCCAATCACCGGGATCGCCCTCCGCGGATCACGTAGTGCGCCGAGGCCGAGCAATACCCGTTCGGCGAAGTGAAAGAGGCCCTGGCCGATGCGGTTGCGGGGGAGCACGGCGCGCGTGACTCGGAGCGCAAATGTCGGGAAGAGTGCCCCGACCAGTGCGAAGAGCAGCACGCCAAGGCAGATCACGCCGGTACGTATCGCCAGCGTTGAGATTGGCAAGCTCGAGCCGGGCAGCGTGAGCCCGGCCGGAATATCTGCCGTCACCAGGCCGACGCCCATCATCGCGATCACCACAAGCGCATCGATGACCCGCTCCACGGCGACGCTCGATAGCGCGCTTGCAAACGGCACACCCGTGAGGCGTGAAATCGCAGCCATGCGCAAGACCTCGCCAGCCCTGAACGGCAACACGTTGTTGGCCGCAAAGCCGATGGCGATCGAGTGCCAGAGCGGCTGCCACGGCAATGCGGCGCCGTCCGCGCGGCGCAGGAGCGAGCGCCACCGTGGCACGCGCAGCGGGAAGGGCAGCGTCGCGAGCACGATCGCGACCAGGAGCGGCACGACCCGCACGTTGCGCACGCTCTGCCACAGCACACTCCACTCGGTGCCGCGAAACGACCACCAGACCAGTGCCGCCGACACCGCGACCCCGGCGATGAGTTGAAGCGCTCGCGCGCTCCGCCGCTCAGGCGGCGTCACGCGCCAACGGAACGAGGTCGAGCAGTTCGTCGATGACCGGCCGGAGCAGGTCGAGGGAGGCATCGTCGGCAAGCATCGCGATGAGCGCGTGGCGCACTTCGTCGGCCCGTTGCAGCGCGCCGGTGCCGCGGTACAGCAGCTCGCCAACGTCGAGAATCTGGATGCCGATCAATCCCTCGAGCGACGCGTCGCCGTCGCTCTGCTCGACGCGAAGCTGTGCGCGCCGGACGAACGCACGTTCCAATCGTGTGGGCTCGCCCGGTGCAACCTCCGGAATCGCAAGGTGCCCCGAACCAGGTGCGAGCGACTCGATCGACACCACGCCGTCGTCATCGTCGCTGTCGCCGTCAGGCGCGAGTGCGCCGATGTCGACCACGTCGTCATCTGGCGCCAGGGTGGCGATGCCCACGATGTCGTCATCATCTGGGGCCAAGGCGGCCACATCGACAATCTCGCTGTCGTCGTTGTCAGGGCGGATCGTGAGCGGCGGACCATCACTGGTCAGCCCCGCCACGACCGTGTCGCGCTGGCGGGCAAGCATGGCGGGGTCGGTGTGGCCGCTCGCATCCACAAGAAACCTGCCACACGCGCGCAACAAGCCGACGAAGGTGTCGGGCTGCGTCACCGGAAGGCTCTGGGCGATTGCCTTGCGGATGGCAGCGGCCAGTGGCGTGAGAAAGCGGGCGGTGCCGCTGCGTGGCGGCATCGTCGACAAGGTGCGATGGAGCACGAAGAGGCGCAGGTCGCGCGCGGCAGGCGACGTCCCGCGCGACAGCACGTCGGCCGTGAGCAGGAGATGATCACCGACGCTCACCATCTCGACCGGCACCGGATCGCCTTCGGCCTCGAGATCGGGTGGGGCCCCGAGTCGGGCGATCGAGTCGGCCCCCGTTGGCGCGAGGGTCTCGATCGGCACGACGTCGCGTTCGGTGGCGTAGCTCTCAAGCAGCCGCCGCGCGACCACGCCCAACGACACCGGCTCTATCGCTCGGCCGCTTTCGGCAATGTTGCGCGCCATCAGCGAAAGTGCGTGACCAGCGTCGGCGAACACCGCGGCCACATCAGGTGGCGCCGGATGATCGGCGAGCAGCGTGCGGGTCGCGACTTCCATCGCATCGAGCAGTTCGGGGAGTGGCGAGAGGTCGGCAGAGGGCCCGAGACCACGCAGTGCGCGCATGCGTTCGAGCACCGCCGCGAGGGCGGCGGGTGGCGGCACCGGCGCGAGCGCGCGTGCCGCCTGCTCAAGCGATCCGGCGATCAGTGCCGATTCGCGGGCAATGAACGCGCGCACCCCGGGTGTGAGTGTGGTTTGCGACGTGATGGTCTGAGCGGCGGGCGCGATCCCGCCGGCCATGCGATCGAGTCGTTCGGCCAGGCCGAGTGCCCGACGG
>JANMSC010000089.1:0-12932 GCA_031388885.1 Gemmatimonadales bacterium
GTGATCGACGCGCCCGACTGGTTGACGACATAGAGCTTGGGCCACGACGGCGGCACGGGGGCCCCATGAGGGACCCCCGCGCCGAGACCGATCGCCGCGGCCAGTGCCGCGGCCGATCGCATCATTGTCTGCATCACGGAATCGCCTGTGTTCGGTCGCGGATCAGGAAGATGCCGGTTTCCATGTTGTTCACCAGAATCGCGCCATTCTTGAAGAATGGGTAATTGTTCCACGACCCCGAGAAGCCGGGCGTGTTGGCACCTGGCGCGACGTCGAAGAAGCCGACTTCACGCGGCACCACCGGATCGGTGATGTCGATGATCCGGAGCCCAGCCATGTAGTTCGACTGGTACATCCGGTTGCCCTTGACGTAGAGGTTGTGGTCCGAGGCCTTCGTGGTGCCGAGGAACGGACCGACGAATACCGGGTCGTCGAGCTTCGCCATGTCGAAGATCAGGGTGCGCGTGGCCTTCGCCGCGTCGCCCTTGCCGCTCACTTCGTCGAGCTCGTCGTTGACGTAGAAGTAGCGCATGTCCTCGGTCCACCACCCCTGGTGCGTGTAGCCGACATCAGGGTAGTTCCCGCGCCCGAGAATGACCGGATTCTTCTTGTCGGAGACATCCGAGATCGACAGTGCCGTCTCGTTCGACCCGACGCAGATCTCCTTCCCGGTGTAGCGCGCGTCAGGACCACGATAGGTGCGGCAGATACCGTCGTGGCTGTAGCCTGTGCCGATGCGGCCTGTCTTGGTATCGGCAAAGCAGCCAGCAAACACCGGGTTGAGCGGGTCACGCATGTCGATCATGTGGTAACCACCGCCACAGCCTTCACCGCCACCGTTGCTTCCCACCGCGTACGCAAACTTCGAATCGTCGTTGGTGATGATGTCGTGAATCGACGCGAGCTGGTCGTACATCGCATCGGCCTTGAACGTCTGCGGCGTCTTCACATTGCGAAGATGGTGCAGGTCGAAAATCTGGATGCCGTGCTGACCCGCGCCGTCGCTGACGATCAGCGCGTAGTGGCCCAGGGTCTTCATTTCCTTCCAAATGGCAACATTGGCGGTCGCCGGTTTCGGCAGGTCGCCGAGATACCGCGGACGGCTCGGATCGGTGACATCGATGAACGACGTGCCGTCGTTGCGACCGATCAGCGCGTAGTCTTTTCCAGTCTCGGGATCAGTCCAGCCCCAGTTGCCGCTGAGGATCGTACCGCGCTTGCCACCGATCGCCGAGATCGGCATGTACGACAGGATGCCGGTGTTACTGCACTCCCACTCCTTCGCCATTCCCTCGTCACACCGCACTTCGGCCCCACTGATCGCTGCCCACTTGTCAGCGACCGCCGGGAACACCGTCCCGCGACCGGTCCACGCTCCCTGTGGGGTGCGACCAAGGAATGCGACCGTACCACTGCCGCCGGCATCGCCTGGCATGCCGACCAGAGCGAAACCGTCGCCGAGTGCGAAGGCGCCACCGAACTGCGCACCCACGGCGAGGGTGTCGATCGCCAGTTTGTTCATCGAGGTCCAGTTTCCCTGGGCGTTGCGATGTAGCTGGTAGATCCGACCGGCACGATCGGCACCGCTCGCCCCGACCCACATTTCCCGGTCACCGAGCGCAATCGCAGTACCGAACCGCGTCCCCGGCATCAGCTCAAACGGCGTGAACGTGTTGCGCTCGACCCAGTTGCCCGACTTCGCGTCGCGCTCGAAGGTGGCGACCATGCCGACCGTGGTGTTGGCCGCTGGCGCGCCGGCCGCGAGCTGATCGCCGCGCAGCGCGACGGTCGTGCCGATGCGGGCGTTATCGGGAGCGCGATTGCCCTTCACTGCGGCCTCTTGCGTCCACGTGCCGTCGGCTCCGCGGCGGAAGATCAGGACTTCGCCCTTGCCCCCGTTGCGACCCGGCGCGCCGACCGCCACGCGATCACCCGATGCCGCGAGCGCGACGCCGAACCCATCGCCGTTGGCCAGCGCCTGCGCCGGCATCGCGCCCGACCCGACCCATGAGCCGTTGGCACCGCGACGGAACACCAGTACCTGTCCGGCCGCAGACGCGCTCGGCCCCGGCTGGCCGACGAAGGCCAGATCGCCGGCAAGCGCCAGCGACTGGCCGAACTGCGACCGGGCCTCAGGCGACGCTGGTCCGAGGCGGCCAGCCGCGGTCCACTTGCCGTCGGTGCCGCGAGTGAAAACGTGGACCCCGCCCCGGGTGCTGTCGGCCGACGCCGTCACCAGCAGCGTGCGACCGTCAGTCGCGACCCCGGTACCAAACCCATCGTTCGCGCTCGGCGTGGCGGCGTTCAGGGTGCCGGCGGCGGTCCAACGCCCAGTCGCCGGCGTACGGCGATAGATGTGCACCGTGCCTGGCTTGCCGCCACCAACGGGCTCACCGATGAACGCCAGGTCGCCAGCGATGGCCACCGAGCGCCCGAAGGCCGGAAGCCTCGAACGCAGGTCGTCTCCGGGAGCCGCCGAGGACTGGCCTGTCGTTGCGGCCAACAGGACGGCGGCGTACAGACTCGCTCGCTTCATGTCACAAATCTCCAGCGGATGGGATGAGTCGGGAACCTAACGGCGACCGCGTCCGGTCTGTCGCCGGCTTCTTCTACGGAGCGGGGCGCCTGGGGTTTCCCTCGGACGTGCTGGATATCTGACGGGTCCGGACCGACGATTAGGTTACACAGCGTCGCCCCGCGCAGCGGATGGCGATGCCCCCGGGAGGTTCGACGCCGATGCCCTTCGACCCTGTAGTTGACGAAATGACGCTGGTGACGACCCTCGTGGTGGACGACGACGAGAGCGTCCGATCGACCATCGAGCGATTCGTCGCCTCCATGGGACACGAGGTCGCCACAGCCGACTGTGCCGAAGCCGCGTTCACCGAGATTCGGCGACGCAAGATCGCGTGCATCCTGCTCGATGTTCGCCTCCCCGATGCCTCCGGGCTCGACTTGGTGCCCCGGTTCCTTGAGCAGGAGCCACACGCGGCAATCCTGATGCTCACCGCGGTCAACGACGCCCACGGCGCCGCGCTCTGCATGCAACGCGGTGCAATGGACTACCTCGTCAAACCAGTGGACCTCCCCGACCTTGAACGGGCGATCACGCGTGCGCTGGGCCGCCGTCGCGACATGATCGAGCAGGCGCAGACCCAGGCGTGGCTCAAGCAGGAAATCGTGCAGCGCGGCGCCGAGCTCCGGCGCGAACGCGGCAATCTCGAACGCGTTTCGGTCGCTACCCTCGAAGCACTGGTGAACGCCCTCGAAGCGAAGGATCCCTACTTGCGCGGTCACTCGGCACGTATCGCCGACCTGTCGGCCGCCGTGGCCGCCGAGATGGGGCTCAGCGACGAGCAGGTCGAACTGGTGCGCACCGCAGGCCGGCTGCATGACATCGGCAAGATCGGCATCCGCGAATCCGTGCTCGGCAAGCGCGGTCCGCTGACCGACGAGGAGTTTGATCACGTCAAGACGCACGTGACCATCGGCGCCCAGATCCTGGCGCCGCTCACCCACCTGCGCGACGTGATCGCGTTCGTCCGCTCACACCACGAACGCGCCGACGGTACCGGCTATCCCGATGGCCTTTCGGCCGAATCCATCCCGATGGGCGCGCGCATCCTCGGTGCCGCAGAAGTGTACGACGCGCTGACGACAGCACGACCCTATCAGGACAAGATGACCCCCAAGGAAGCCGTCTCCCGCATGCGCGACCTCGTCGGCACGGTCCTCGACGCGTCGGTGCTTCGCGCACTTGATGCCGTGGTCGATCGACGCGGGGCGTTGGTGTTTATTGATGAAGGCTTGGTGGAGGGGTAGACGGTGCCGGGTGCCAGCGCGGACAGCGGACAGCGCGTTCAAACCGTCCGTTCGGCGCGCATTCGTTGCGCTGACCTCGCAGCGCCCCTGCAGTATGCGTCCATGCCCCGCACCGGCACGACCCTGCTCGAACTCGCCCTCGTCATTGTGATCCTCGGCGTCCTCGCCGCGATCGCAGTGCCACGCATCACCCTTATCGCCGACGAAGCGGCGGTCCGACATCAGGCGCATCGCCTGGTCGGCGCGCTTGATGCGGCTCGCGGCGCCGGCATCCGCCTCGGCACGCCGGCCGGGCTCACCGTCGGTACCGCGCGGCTCACCGTGGCCGCCAGCGTCGGCGGCGTTCCGACGACGGTGTGGGATGCGCCCGGACCCACTGACGAAGGCGTGTCGGTGAGCGGTGCCGGTGCCCCGATCATGTTCGGTCCCGCTGGCCTCGCCGTCGGGGCGTCGAACCGCACCATCGTCCTGTCGCGGGGCGCGGCCTCACGCCGTGTCGTGATCTCGCGTCTCGGTCGGATCACGTACTGACCGACGCTACAGGCGATAACGACGGATCTTCGCCAGCAGCGTCGACCGCGCAATCCCGAGAAGGAGCGCTGCCTGCCGCTTATTGCGATTGGTAAAGCAAAGGACCGCCGCGATATGACGTGCCTCGGCAGCATCGAGCGATTCCGGGGCGGGCCAGGCCGCCGCTTCATTCACGACGAAGTCGGGGCCCGGTGCCACGTCTGGCGGGACGATTGATTCGCCGTCGTGCACCACGACGTGCCCCGCCGATTGCAGCGCGGCGCGGAGCGCCTCGACATCGTCGCGGTGGGGGTCCGACACGACCAGTCGCACATGGAGTGGGCGCATCGGTCGAAGCTACTGCCCGCGACTAGATTGGGCGAACAGCGGTTCCGCCACTGCGACCAGCAGTCACCCTTCACTCGTGACGCCATGTTCGACATCTCCCAGCTCACGGCCGGCACCGAAATCCAGCATCCGTTGCTCGTGCTCGACGTTGTCGCGCGCGCCGGCGATCATCCCCGCACCACGCTCGTGCTCGGCAATCGCACCGGTCGCATTGAGACCGCGCCCTTCTGGGCCGGGCGCGACGAGATGATTCGCGGCGTCGAGAAGGGCATGATCGTCCAGGTAGTGGGCAAGGTGACGTCGTATCGCGAATCACTGCAACTGGATACCGTGTCGGTGCGGCCCCTGCCCAAGGGCTCGATTCCGCTGGCCGACCTCGTGCCGAGCGTCGGACCCGTCGACAAGTACTGGCAGTACCTCGATGACACCCGGTCTCGCCTGACCGCGCCGCGGCTCGGCGCCGTGCTCGATCTCTTCTACCGCAACGACGAGTTCCGGGTTCGATATGAGCAGTGTCCCGGCTCGCCCGGGAGCGGCCACCACGCGGCGCTCGGCGGCCTGCTCCAGCACACCGCCGAAGTGGTGAGCATTGGGACGGCAATGGCTCGCGTCGCGAAGGCCGACATCGAACTGGTCGCGGCGGGTGCGATGCTGCATGACATCGGCAAGCTCGAGAGTTATGCCTGGGACACTGGGGTCTTCGACACCACGGAGCGTGGGCGCCTGCTCGGGCACGTGGCGATTGGCGCGATGATGCTGCGCGACGCATTGCATGATGCCGACGAACCGATCTGCACCGACGACGAACAATTGCTCCTCGAGCACATGGTCCTGTCACACCACGGCAAGCTCGAGTTCGGATCTCCGGTGCGTCCACTCACGCTCGAGGCAGAAATCCTGCACTACGCCGACGACAGCAGCTCGAAGACGGCATCGATCGGAGACGCGTACGCGTCGGCGGACCTCTTTCCGGGTACGGCGCGGGTCTCGTCGAAAAAGGTTTGGCAGCTCGATGGCCGATGGCTGGTCAAGCTGCAGCCCGATTTCGGTCGGGCCCGACAAGGCGGAAAAGACGAAACGGCCGATCAGCAGAGCTGATCGACCGTTTCCCATTCCGCTCGCGTACGCTCGGGGCGTCGCGGGAGGGATGCAGCGCTACGAGTCGGAGCGGCTCGCGGACCACTCGCTCGCACGGCTCTCCGAGGCGCCGAATCGGAGAGGATGAAGCGTGCGAAACGCTCCATCAACTCCTTCCAACTTATGGCCCTGTCGAAATCCCGCAAGTGCCTGATTTTGTTCGGGTTACGCCACATCGATGTGCCCTGAATGTGGATTCGAAGTGGCTGCTGTTCGGACGCTTGCACCGCTTATCCACGCGTGTGGGAAGTGTTGATCCACAATTCCCCACCCGCCGAGCCTCAGAGTTCGATCGCCGACTTGTGCCCCTTGGGGTCGAGTGGAATGCTCAAGGTGCGGAGCATCGCATCGAGCGCCACTTCGTACTGATCGACCGCGGCGCGGGCGCGCAACCCGACGCGCACCAGGACCGCATGGGCTGGCGACCCGGTGGTCAGGTCGGTGCTGCAACTCGACATGACGCGCCGCAGCGAATCGAGCGAGAGGCGGTAGCGGGCGAGCGCCAAGTCGCCCCACCGAGCGCTGGTGGTGTGCCCCTTGACCTGGTTCTGGATGACGGCGGCGCCGCGGGCGGCGCGCGCGCAATCGGACGCCAACGTCCGACCACTCGCCGCGACGACCGACGTCGTACCTGCGGCGTGCGCACGCTCGAGGCGGGATGCCGTGGCATCGACGGCCCGCAGCGTGTCGCGCAGTACAATCACGGCCTGCTTCAGTTCCTGCTGCACTGGTGACAACGGCTTCTCCGGCCAGAGCCCGGGCTGCGTGACTTGTGCCACGACAGAGGTGGTTGGCAGTGTCGCGGCCGCAATGGCCGCGCAGGCGAACAGAAGGGTGCGAATTTTCACGAGTCGATTCCTACTTCGATAAAGAGATTAAGTCGTGTCCCCGTCCCGCGGCTCGGCGGCCGGGATGTCCATCCGGGGACCCACCAGGATCCCGCGCCTCCCTGGGGGAGCTTTCGCTCCACGACCGCCTCCGCCGTCTCGGCGGTCCGCCGGCCGGCGTGGAGCGCCAATGCCTCCGCACGATCTGCAAAGGTGCGCACATTCAGGCCGGTCGGCGCTGTCTTGCAGCATGATAGACCCGGCACACGGCGTGAGGTAGGGCCGCCTGAGCTTGCGAAGCCCCTCGGTTCCGCAGCATCGTTCACCGCGTGAGCGACCTCCCTTCCCTTCGAAACCGCGTCACTCTCGGCACCATTCTCCTCCTGCTGCTCGTGTTTGCGATGACCCTCATGGGGGTTGCCGCGATCAACTCGCTGGACGAGTCGGTGCAAAACGAACTGGTGACGCTGAGTGAGCGAACCGTCCTGGTGCAAGCCATGACCCGGGATGCCGTCGGCGCCGTCCGCGCCGGCGACGCGATCGCCGCGTCGGACAACCCCATCGGACGCGCCCGGCTCGACTCTTCGTTCGCTGCGATCACGGCATCCGAGACTGCGTACGCCAGCTTCGAGTTGACGCCCGACGAGCAACGCGCGATCGAGCGGGTCACCCGGCTTGCCGCCGTGCTTGATTCGGTGTCGCCCGGCGGTCTGCGAGTGAATGACAGCCTGCGCACCATCGTCGCCGATTCGCTGCTCGACGAAGTCCGCGCACTCGTGGCGGTGCAGGAAGTCGCGTCACGCCAGC
Source organism: Gemmatimonadales bacterium (assembly GCA_031388885.1). Classification (GTDB taxonomy): domain Bacteria; phylum Gemmatimonadota; class Gemmatimonadetes; order Gemmatimonadales; family GWC2-71-9; genus Palsa-1233. The sequence continues at coordinate 7,452 of JANMSC010000089.1, forward strand.
GAGCAGCCACACTCCGCTCCAATAGCGAAGACCGTCGCATGGTCATCTGGTTGCTGTTCACCGTGGCCCTCGCAATCGGCGTCGGCTCAGCGGTGACGACCGTCCGCAACGTCGTGCTGCCGTTACGTCGACTGGTCGACGCGACCGAACGCGTCGGCGCCGGCGACCTGCGCCCGCTCGACCTCGGGCCGATGCCCAAGGAACTCGGATTGCTCGCCGCCGCAGTGCACCGCATGAGTGAAGGACTTCGCGGCGTCGTCGGCAGCGTGGCCGATGTCTCCGCAACCCTCACCGAACATGCATCGCAGCTGTCGGCGCGCAGCGAGCAACTCGCCGAAAACGCGAGTCAGGTGTCACGCGCAATCGGCGAGGTGTCGGCCAGCGCGGAGCGCCAAGCCACCGGCATGCGTGAGAGCGACGCGTTACTGGGCGACCTGCGCGCCGCCGCCATGCGCAGTGCTGGCGCTGGTCAACGCGTGGTGGCGGTGGCCGACGGGATTCGCCGCACTGCAGCCCTCCATCAGGGGCACCTCGGCGCGGCGTCGGAAACGCTGCTTGAATTGCATGAGGTGGTCGAACGCACCACCGCATCGGTCGAGCGCCTCACCACTGCCGCTGAATCGGTGCTCGAGTTCGTCGCACTGACCGGGCAACTTGCGACACAGACCGAACTCCTCGCACTCAATGCGGCGATCGAGGCGGCACGCGCAGGCGGTGCAGGAGAAGGATTTGCCGTGGTTGCAGGCGAGATCCGTCAACTCGCCGAAACGAGCGCCGAGGGTGCACGCCGAATCGCGAAGACGGTCGCGACGCTTGATGATCAGGTCCGCCTCGTCGCCGCCACCGTGGCAGCGGGCAAGGAACGCGTCGCGGGCGTGGAAGGCATCGCCGGCGGAGTGACCCGCGCGCTGGCGGAGATCGTCGGCTCGGTAGAAGAGGTCAGCGCAGCGGCTGGCACCGTTGCACGCGAAGCGGCGGCGCATCGCGAACTCGCCGACCGCCTTGCAGCCACTGCGGCCGACGTGGCGCGATCGGCACAGATCAATGCCCACGCCGCACAGGCGGTGACCGACTCCGCGGTCGAGCAGTCGTCGGCGACCGTCGAAATCACGACGGCGGCGGCCACCCTCGTGGCCACCGCCGATCGTCTCACCCGCCTGGTGAACGGCTTCCGGGTCTAGCGGCGCTTCTTCGCGACCCGCTTGGCCGGGACCTTCTTCACAGGCGCCTTAGGGGCCGCCTTTTTCATCGCCGGCTTCGAGCCCTTGGTCGGGCCTTTGGTCTTGTGCGCCGGCCGGGCTGGAGCCTTCGCCGAGGATTTGGTGCGTCCCTTTGCCTTCACCTTGGCAGGTGCCTTAGCAGGTGCCTTCGCTGGTGCCTTGGACACCGCGACGCTCTTGTGGGCCTTCCGGGGTGTCGGAGCTGACTTGCCCACCGGCGAGGCCGTGGCGGACTTCAGGACGGGTTTCGAGGCCACCGCGACCTTCTCGGGAACCGCTACCGGCGCTGGCTTGACCGCAACCTTCGCAACGGCGGGACTCGGCGCGGCAGGCGGTGGCGATTTCGCTTTGGGTGCCTTGGCCCCGACCTCGCTAGCGGCCCCCGGCTTCGCTGGCCGTCGGGCCACGACTGCCCGGGCTTCATCGAGGAGGCGATCGACTTCTTCCTGGGTGAGCAGGTTGCGCCGAACCCCGAATCTGAGCAACTCCTCAGCGTCGGAGAGGCTGAACTCCTCGAGACCCACGCCGGCACGCACGAGCGACGCGATCGCCGACGCCACCGGACTACGCAGCACGGCGGCGATGCCCGGGAGGGCTTCCATCAGGGACGAAATCTGTGGTGCGGCCAGTTCGGTCATGGGTCTCGGGCCTTGGGACTTAGGACTAGGGAAAAGGGCGAAGCTATCCGGCGTACGAGCGCTCCGTCAAGGTTCTGGCCACCACGGCTCTTGACGGCGGGCTCGGCCGGGCGTACCTAGAAAGGACGCCGAATGGACCGGACGTCCCGGTCCCGCAGCGTGGAGAGAACCTGCGATGGGACGCCGCCACGTCAAGGAGTTTCGGCCGGATGAGGCGCTGACGCTGATCAGCGCCGACCGTGAGATCCGGCCGCTTCGCTGCCCCTCGTGTGGCAGCGACGCCATCGAACGAACCCCCGGGCGCCCGGCCGCAAGCGCGTTGGCGTCGGGCCGCGTCGTGCTCACCTGCGGCGGATGTGGCCGGTTGGTGTCGTATATCGACCGCGCCGAGGCCCCGCTCGTCGCACACTGATCGTCCCGCGAATTCCGCACCCGCTTGACCGCCGACCGGGGCAGGACCATTGTCCTGCCCCCAATGGCCCATGCTCCCCCGGCGGCTCGGTCCGCTATCCCGATCGTGATCGCCACCGTGTTCGTGGACGTCATCGGGTTCGCGATGGTGCTGCCGTTGCTTCCGAGCTACGCGGCCCGCTTCGGTAGTACCCCGTTCATGATCGGGGTACTCGTCGCCGCATACTCGGCGATGCAGTTCGTGTTTGCCCCATGGTGGGGTCGCGCCAGCGACCGCATCGGACGCAGGCCGGTGCTGTTGCTCGGTCTCGCGGGCAGCGTCGCATCGTACCTCGTGTTCGCGGTGGCCGATGGTTTCGGCCTGCTGCTGTTGTCGCGAATCATCGACGGCGGATCGGGCGCAACAGTCAACGTCGCGCAAGCCTACCTCGCCGACGAGACGACGCCAGAGCGTCGGACCCGGGCCATGGGCATCGTCGGTGCCGCGTTCGGCCTGGGATTCATTGTCGGACCGATCCTCGGCGGCATCACGTCGTCGATCGATCTCGCGCTGCCTGGCGTCGTCGCGGCAGGGTTCACCGGCGTCAATCTCGTGTTCGCGTGGTGGCGACTACCCGAGTCGCGTCGCGTGAGCGCCACCGAGACGCGCCAGCGCGACGTCCCACTGGCGTGGCAACCGCTCGCCGGACCGGTGGCGGTACTCTTTGCCGCGACGATCGCGTTCAGCGTGATGTACGTGGTGTTCCCGCTCTTCGCCGAAGCGCGCTTCGGCGTCACGCGCAGTACGGTCAGCTACTGGTTTGCGTTGATCGGATTGGTCACGGCGATTGTGCAAGGCGGGCTGCTCGGTCGGCTGGCCCTTGCCCTTGGGGAAGGTGGCATTGCGCGGGTCGGCACCGCAATGCTCGCCACCGGTTTCGTGCTGATCCCGACCGCAGGAGCAGCTGGCCGACCGACACCGTTGTTCTATGCGGCGCTCGCGCTGCTGGGCGCGGGTTTCGGCATGACCGGGCCTGCCATGATCGGGCTCGTATCCCGGCGCACCGACGCCGCCCGTCAGGGCCGCGTGCTGGGGATTACCCAGAGCGCGTCGTCGATGGCGCGCATTGTCGGACCAATTGTCGCAGGACTGGTCATGCAGGCCCACTCGGCCGAGGCGGCGTTCCAGACGTCGGCGGGGATGGCGTTTGTCGGACTATCGGTGGCGGTGGGGTTTGTTACGAGAAGGGAGAAGCGAGCAGCGGTGGACGAGAAGCGAGAAGCGAGAAGCGAGAAGCGATGACAGAAGTGATCAGTTCTCGCATCTCGCATCTCGCATCTCGCTTCTCGTTCAATCCGGCGCATGAAACAACCGCTTCCACCTGACCTCTGTCAGGAACGGAAACGACTTCCAGCTCTCCGCATCGTAGGAGAAGTACACCAGCAGCGGACGACCGCGGACGTTGGCGCGTGGCAGGAAGCCCCAATAGCGGCCGTCGTATGAGCCGTCGCGGTTATCACCCATCACGAAGAGTGATTCTGCCGGCACGATGACTGGCCCCCAGTCGTGCAGATCCGGCACATAGTCGGCCGGCACCGCGCCGGCGTAATGACGCACCTGCCAGTCGCGCATTCGCGCGCGCATCAGCGGATCTTCGCTGCGATCGGGATCGCTGTTGACGGCGTACGGTTCGCTCACTCGCTCGCTATTGCGGAACAGCACGCCGTCACGCATCTGCAGGGTGTCGCCCGGAATGCCCACCAGCCGCTTGACCACTTTCAGGTCTTCCTCGACCGAATCGAACACGATGATGTCGCCGCGCACCGGTTCGCGCACCGCCGGAAGGTGCTTGCCGATGAACGGCACTTCGGCGCCGTAGAGAAACTTGTTGACAAACAGGAAGTCACCGACCAGCAGCGTGTTCTGCATGCTCCCCGACGGGATGCGGAACGCTTCGACCAGGAAGATGCGCAGCACCTGCCAGACCACCAAGGCCACTGCAATCGACTTGATCCACTCGAGGAACCAGCGGCCGAGTGATGCTCCGCGTCCTGTTGTTGCCACGCCTACTCCTTCCAGTCGGCAATGAAGAGGTTGGTCTCTCCTGCCGTCTTGCCATGCCGGTTTGACGCGAACACAAGCTGCCGCCCATCGGGCGAGAACATCGGAAATCCATCGAATTCCGCCGAGCGCGTCACCCGCTCGATGCCGGTGCCGTCCACGTTGATCAGGTACAGGTCGAAGTCGCGGCCACGCGGATCTTCCCAATTTGATGCGAAAATGATCCGGTTCCCGTCGGGATGAAAGTATGGCGCAAAGCTGGCGCGGCCAAGCGCGGTCACCTGCCTCGGGTTGCTGCCGTCGGCGGCGGCCACCCACAACTCGAGCTTCGAGGGCCGTACCAGGCGCTGGTCGAGCAGCCGGCGATAATCGGCAGAGTCGGCGGCGCTCACCGGATACTGCGCCCGCCAGACGATCATGTTGCCGTCGGGCGAGAAGAACGCACCACCGTCATACCCCACGCGGTGCGTCAACCGGCGCACCCCGCTGCCGTCGGTGTTCATCACGTACAACTCGATATCACCGTCGCGGGTCGACGTGAAGATGACGCGCTTGCCGTCGGGCGACGCGGTGGCTTCCGCGTTATACGCGCCGGTGTTTGTCAATTGACGCAGATCCTGGCCATCGGGTTTCGCGGTGTACAGCTCAAACCGGCCAAGCTCCCAGACGTACCCGAGAGAACGATCGGGAGGCACCGGACACGCCGGGTCGTAGCCATGGGTCGAACTGAAGATGATCCGGCGGTCGCCTTCGATGAAGTAGCCGCACGTGGTGCGTCCCTTGCCGTTCGATACGCGACGCATCCCCGATCCGTCGGTGCGCATGATGTACTGCTGGTCGCACCCGATGTTGATGCTATCCTGGCGCTGGAAGATCAGCGACTTGCCGTCGCGCGAGAAATACGCCTCGGCGTTGTTGCCGCCAAAGGTGAGCTGCCGGATGTTGACGAGGTGTTGTTCACCGGGTTCGGGAAGGTGCACCGTGCGCGATGCATCGGTCGTGGCAATGGAACGAGCACAACTGGCGACGGCGAACGTCGCAATCAATCCCGCGAGTACAGTACGAATGACCAATTCTCCTTTACGGTTGGGGCCAGCCGCGCAACGCCCCGAGCACTTCCGCGGCGTGCCCCTTCGGCTTGACCTTCTCGAACACATGCTGGATCACGCCG
>JANMSC010000285.1:0-3445 GCA_031388885.1 Gemmatimonadales bacterium
GTGGTGGTCTTCGACGGTGGGCTGCTCGGTTTGGCCGGGGCTACGTTGATTGCCCGAACGGTCGACTGCACCGTGCGCACCGCGTGGGCGTGGCCGAGGATGAATGGGCTCCTCCGCGCGGCGACGGTGCTTCCGGTTGCCGAGCGGGCGCAATTTGTCCGCATGGCGAAGGAAGCCGCCGTGATACAATTGCTGGCGTTCGCTGTCTGGAACCGGTCCGAGATCCTCTTCCTCGAGTGGTTCTCGACCAAGGAACAGATCGCGTTTTTCTCACTCGCGTTCGGTTTCAGCACGCGAATCGCCTTGGTGCCGATTGCTGCTGCCCGCACGCTTGCGCCGGCGATCCTCAGATCGCACGGCGTCGATCCACACGCCGCTGTCCGGATCACGGCGCGATCGGTGCGAATCCAGTCGCTGTTCGCGTACCCATTGTTCGGAGCGCTGGTGATCTGCGCCGCGCCGTTGATCGGGATCATGTACGGGCCGAGCTACGCCCCCGCCATCGTGCCGGTGATGATCCTCGCGGCCGCATCAGCCATTCCGTCCGGACGAAGCGCGTTCGAGTCCTTGCTGCGCGCCGCTGATCACCAACGGGCGATGGTGAAGGTGTACTTCGCGATGACTATCCTGACGCTCATTGCCGACTGGCTGCTGATCCGCGCATACGGGGCAATCGGAGCGGCGATTGCAAATGGTTCGATCGTGATCCTGCAAGGCGCGGCGCTGTTCATCCTGGTCCGCCGGTTCACGTCGCTGCGCTGGTCCGACCTTCGTCTCGGCCGACTGGTCGCGATCGCGACGATCGCAACGAGCACCGCCTGGCTCGCCACCACCTGGTGTACTCCGGTGCTCGCGCTCATTCTCCGGCCGCTGCTCGTGATCGGGCTCTTCGCCGGCGGCTTGCTGCTGGCCGGCGGCATCGACGTCGACGAGCGTCGGCGGCTCGCCGGCATGTTCGGTGAGTTCTGGCGAGCGCTGGGGCGACGGACCGGTCGATGAACGACCCGGCTCGTCCGCGGGTAGTCCTGGCAACGGCTATCTACCCGCCCGACGGTAGAGTCGGCGCATTGCGTCCGGCAAAACTGGTGCAGCACCTCATCAAACGCGGATGCGAAGTGGATGTCGTCACATCGAACCTGACGGGCGCGGTGAGCGGGCGGGGCGCGCACGGCGAACAGGTTCATGTGGTGGTGTCGCGGACCACGCTGCGCGACGTGTACTTGCGACTGCGCGGCGATGATTCGGCGAGCAGCGACGGCGATGAGCGCGCTTCGACGGGCGAAAAGCCTCGCGCGTCGACCCTCACCGACAACTTCCGCTCGTTGCTCGTGGTGCCCGATCTCGAGCGGGGGATCATCCGCCCCATGGCTCGACGGGTACGCCAACTGCTGCGCGAGCGCCCCGCAATCCTTTACTCCACGTCGCCACCGCATTCCACCCAAGTCGCCGCGCGCCTCGCCGTCGCGGGGAGCCGCACGCCGTGGATCGCGGAGTTCCGTGATCCCTGGACCGACGCGGGTCAACGTTTGACCGCGCAACATGATGCCACGCGGCGCACGCTCAACCGGATACTCGAACGTGCGGTGCTTCGCCGTGTCGATGGACTGGTCGCGGTGTCGGACGGCATTGCCGACTGGTTGCGCGTTCGCGCACCAACCACGCCGATCGTCACCTCGCGCAATGGCATCGATCATGTTGCCCACGGTGCGCGTCGCCCGGTGCACCAGGATCAGTCGGTCAACGCGTTGTATGTGGGCGAGCTGTACCTCGGACGCGATCCGACGCCGTTGTTCGCCGCGCTCCAGACGCTGGTCGCGGCCGGACGCGTACGCTCAAGCGAGATTCGGTGCGCTTTCGTGGGCGACGTGATGACCTACCGCGACACGCCGACAGCACAACTCGTGGCCTTTCACGGCCTGAACGACGTTGTCACGCTCTCGGATCGGGTGCCACGCGCGGATGCACTCGCGCGTCAGGATCAAAGCGATCTCTTGATCCTCTTCGCGCAGGACCAGCCGCGTCAGGTGCCGAACAAGCTTTACGATTACCTCGGCACGCGCAGACCGATCCTCGCGTTTGCCGACGAGGGTGGTGAGACGGCGCGTCTGTTGCGCGATGTCGGCGGCCATTTCATCGTGACCGGTGATTTGAGCCCAGGCGAAGTTGCGACGAAGGTGGAAGCTGCCATGCGCAGTGCCGCAACGGGCGCGTCAGTTGGCGCACCGGAGCGATTGCATCTGCTGATGACCGGGCCCCAGCTTGATCGTGCTGCCGACCTGGTCGAGGAGATCTGGCGATCGGCGGTGAATCGGGGCCACGGGACGCCCGCGACAGCGAGTGGGGCAGCGATGCGGCGCCCCGGTGAAGCACGCCGCCCCGATCCAAAGTGATGCACCCGCGCAACAGAATGGGCTCCCGGATACAACACCCGGCGGCGCCCGTCTTGGCAAAGTACCATCCATTAAACCACCTAACACGATTCAAGACAATGTCTTACGACATCGCACCTCGGGGCGAAACGATTGCGCACAGAGTTTGCTTCAACGGTGGGAGGCGTACGGCACACGGCGGCATGCGGTGCCTGACAAGGGAGCGATCAGGCCCTGCCCAACGCCCCATGGCATTCAAGTCGACTTTTACCCCCAGGGAGCACCGTATGAAGAATCGTTTTCTTGTGATCGCAGGGTTGGCACTCGCCGCGTCAACGGTCGCTCCGGCTCCGGCGCACGCGGTGGTTGGGCCGTGTCTCGGCTCCGTCACCCTTGGGCTAGGCGGCTACTTCAACGGGTGCTGGGGCGGGTTCAACGTCAGCCGCCTGTTCGAGAATGCTGGTAACATCAACAACATTTCGTGGTTTGCGGGCGCGCCAGCACGTGCCACGGCACTGAATACGCCGACGCCAGGTGGCACGTTCCTGTTCAACAACAACTGCGGCTCAAACGGCAACACCGCCACGTCCGGCCTGTTCTGCACCGCGCAAACCCAGTCCGTCGGGCCCACGGTCACCGAGTTGGTGTTCGGCCTGCAGAGTCCAGCCGGTGTGTGGATCTACACCGGTACCGACCCGAACAGGAACACCCCGCCAAGCCCGGGCGGCGTCCAGAACTTCCTCTGGCAGATCACTGGCGGCACGTACGCTGGCCAGTACCTGCTCGGCTGGGAAGACCTCAACAGTGGCTGCCTCAGCAGCGGCACGTCGACGTCGCTGCACTCGGACGACATCGATACCACCGGCGAGCTCGGTGCGCTCTTCGCTGCCTGCAACGCGGCGAATGCTGGCGGCGGTGCGGACAACGACTACAACGACTTCTACATGCTGATCCAGGCCATTCCCGACACACCGGCGGAGATCATCCCTGAGCCGATGACGATGACGTTGCTCGCAACCGGCTTGGCCGGACTGGGTGGCGCGTCGCTCCGTCGCCGCCGCAACAAGTAACAAAAG
>JANMSC010000165.1:0-1798 GCA_031388885.1 Gemmatimonadales bacterium
ACGTCGCTCGTACTTCCGGCGAGCGTCACGAGCGCGCTCCATCCGTCGTGTTCGGGAGCGGTCACTCGAAGGAGCGTCGAGCGCGCACTGGTGAGCGCACGAGCGCGCTCGTTGGTGTCCCACCTGCGCCATCCGTGACGATCGAGGCGCGACACGACACAGAGGGAGTACCACCCTTCCAATGTTGCTGGGGGATGAGCGGTCGTGGTCACACCGGCGAACCTCGAGCGTTGGACGTTTTGGTGTCGATAAGGGTCGCGTGAAGCTGAACGGTGGGGGGCGGAGTGACAAGACACTGTTCGCGAGGAATTGGAGAGACTCATGGTTTCCTCGCGAAGCGCCTGAAGAACGAGTCGCTGTTCCACCGCGCCTTCACATCCCGGTTGGCCACCTCCGTGACCACCTTCAAATAAAAGCGCGTGAAGCCCTCGGCGGTGGCCTGGTCCACGTGCTGCGTGACGTCGTCCTGGGGGAAGTGATAGCGCGTGGCACGGAACTCCTTCACCGCCTCATGCTCCGGCGTACCGCGTGCAAAACCTACCTTGAAGCTCAGCGACGGAATACCGCGCAGAATGAAGGAGTACTGGTCGCTACGGATGAAACGATTCTCTTCTGGTTCGGGATCGCTGACAATCGCCACCCCAACCGCGTCACCTGCGCGCCTCGCATCGTCGGCCAGATTGGACTCTTCGAGTCCGTTCACCATGACCATCGTGAACGGAACAATGGGCATGAACATGTCGGTATTGAGATCGGCCACGATGCGCTCGGCGGCCACTGTTGGGTGGTTGACGAAGTAGCGCGACCCCAACAGCCCTTTTTCCTCGGCGGTGACGGCGATAAACAGGACAGAGCGGCGGAGCTTCGTCCCACTCTCCTGCAGTCGGCGGGCGGTCTCCATGAGCAGCGCAGTTCCCGACGCGTTGTCCATGGCTCCGTTGTAGATGCTGTCACCGTTCACCGCGCGGCCAATGCCCACGTGATCAAGGTGAGCCGTAATTGCCACGTACTCGTCGCGAAGCACCGGATCATTGCCGCGCAGCAGCCCGACCACGTTGTCCGACACGACGGAGTGCGTCACGAGCTTCACGCGCGAGCGGAGGCGCACCGGGAGATCGAAGTGCGGCAGGGGAAGTCCGCTGTCGGCCCGTGCTGCAATCGCCGCGTAGCGTGATGGCGCGCCGGCGAAGAGTTTCTCCGCCCGAGCCTCGTTCCACGCCAGCGAAAGTCGGTTGCCACGCTGCGAGTCGAGCGCTGCGTCGGCCAGCGTCAGCTGCGCAGACAAACGGTTGGCGGCGGCACGAACGAAGGCGGCATCGTCCGTTCGCGAACCCGCCATAATGAGCATTCCCACGGCTCCCGCCTCACGAAAGGTCTCCCAGGCCTGCGCCCGTGAGTGCGAGAGTACCGGACCAGGGACACCCTTCGGCATGGCCGTCGAGTACACGACGATCTTGCCCTTGAGGTCGAGTCCCGCCAGATCGTCGACGCCGTACTCGGGAAGGCGGAGACCATATCCGGCGAAGATGACCGGTGCGTCAACCGAGGTCGCCAGGGGCGCGCGCAGTTGGAAGGCGGCATCGGCACCTAACGCCACTTGCTCCGAACGCCCGTCGCGCACAAGGGCGAGTGACGACGCCGATTCATCCACGGTACGGGACAAGAACTTCACCGGCTGGAAGAATCCTTTCGTTCCCGCGGGTGTCAGGCCGGCACGGGCCAATGCGGCGGCCAAGTACTCGGCGGCCTTGCGATGCTCGATGCTTCCCGTCTGCCGACCCGCCATGGAGTCGTGCGA
>JANMSC010000293.1:0-4871 GCA_031388885.1 Gemmatimonadales bacterium
ACGGTCACGGTCGATCGCGCCGGTGCCCGCCACCAGATGAGCTTCGTGCGTGGTCACACCACGCAGCAACTCACCGTGATCGGCATGGCACCAGGTACCGGCACGACGGTGCACTTCAAGCCCGATCCTGAAATCTTCAACGTGCTCGAATACTCGTGGACGACCCTGTCGGACCGGCTCCGCCAGCTCGCGTTCCTCAATGGCGGCATCACGATCGTCCTCACCGACGAACGTGAGGAGACGCCGAAGGTCGAGAACTTTCTGTACAAGGGTGGCCTGGTCGAGTTCGTCGCGTGGCTTACCCGCAACAAGAAGGCGCTCCATCCCAAGCCGGTCCACTTCTCGGCAACCCGCGACGACGTCGATGTCGATTGCGCGCTGCAGTGGGAAGACGGGTACAACGAGAATACGTTCACCTTCGTCAACAACATCAACACCCACGAAGGGGGCACCCACCTGACCGGCTTTCGGTCGGCGCTGACCCGCACGATCAATGAAGTGGCGAAGAAGTCGAACGCACTCAAGAAGGAAGGCTTCACGCTGAGCGGCGATGATGCCCGCGAGGGCATGACGTGCGTACTCCATGTGAAGGTGCGCGAGCCGCAGTTCGAGGGGCAGACCAAGACGAAACTCGGCAACAGCGAAGTCGAAGGCATCGTGCGTGCCATCGTCAACGAGCACCTCGGCCAGTTCCTGGACGAGAATCCGGCAGTGGGCCGGGCGATCATTGAGAAGGCCGTCAGTGCCGCCCGTGCTCGCGAGGCAGCCCGCAAGGCGCGCGACCTGGTCCGCAAGAAGTCCGGGCTCGAGAACGCCGTGCTGCCCGGCAAGCTCGCCGACTGCTCGCTCGAAGATCCGGCGCTCTGCGAGATCTACCTCGTCGAAGGCGATTCGGCCGGTGGATCGGCCAAGATGGGACGTAATCGGTCGTTCCAGGCAATCCTGCCGTTGCGCGGCAAGATCCTCAACGTCGAGCGCGCCCGGATCGACAAGATTCTTGGGAATGAGGAGATCCGGTCGATCATCACCGCGATCGGGTGCGGCGTGCGCGAAGACTTCAAGCTGGCCGAAGCGCGATATCACAAGATCATTCTGATGACCGACGCCGACGTCGATGGTGCGCACATCCGGACGCTGCTGCTGACGTTCTTCTTCCGGCAAATGCCGGAGCTGATCGAGGCCGGCTACATCTACATCGCCCAGCCACCGCTGTACCGCGTGGCCAAGGGACGCGAGGAGTACTACGCGTACACCGAGGAAGAGCGCGGGGAGTTCAGTCGGCGCCTGGCGGAAGGCAGCGGCAAGGGCAGCGTCGGCATCCAGCGGTACAAGGGGCTCGGCGAGATGAACCCCGACCAGCTCTGGAAGACCACGATGGACCCCGATGCGCGCACCATCCTGCGGGTGACGCTGGAGGACGCGGTCGAGGCGTCAAAGCTCTTTGATGAATTGATGGGCGACGATGTCGAGCCGCGCCGCCAGTTCATCGAGGCGAACGCGAAGTACGTCAGTGTGCTCGACGTGTAACCGAGCCACTCCCTGCACCAGTCGCGCGTGGGTTCACCGGGGATGAACTCGCGCGCGACGGGTGTGGGGGAGGGACTCAGGTAATCCCCGGGATGGAGCCCCGGCCAGGGGTGCCGGGGCCCCAGTCATCCGGATCGTCAGGATCGGATTCGATCGCGTCGTGAATCGGGCGTGCAGACCGGTCGTCGCGCACGTCACGCTCGGCGGCCGCGAGTTCGTCGTTGTCGATCGGCGTGACCACATCGTCTTCCGGCGGAACGTCGCGGGGCCGTTGCCCGAAGCCGAGCAGCCAGACGAGCAGCGCAGCGAGTGCGGCGAGTCCGATGTAAAGGCTCATGATGGGTCTCCGTACGCCAGGGATCCTGCTGTGGTGACACGCCACGCAATGAGCGGGAACGGCGGTGGCGCGGTATCGGTAACGACGATGGCTGTCTCGACCTGATGCGCCGCATGGTCAGCGGCGTCCCTGGTGCGCGCGTGCACGATCGCGAGGCGATCCCCGCGCGCAACGCGCTGCCCGGGCTTCACCGGTACTTCGAGGCCGACATCCGGCAACACGTCGTCGGTCACCTGCTTCCGTCCGCCGCCAAGGCCGATGATCGCGCGGCCCAGTGCCCGTGGCTCAACCGACGCCACCACGCCATCGTGCTGCGCCAGCACATCGCGCCGCACCGGCGCCTGCGGCAGTCGGTCGGGATCTTCGACTACTCGCGCATCCCCGCCCTGCGCTGCCACCATCTGTGCCAGGCGTTCGAGCGCCGCACCACTGGTGATCGTCGCTTCGAGGCGGCGGTGCGCCGCAGCAGGATCGCGTTCGAGTGCCGACAGCAACAGCATCTCGACGCCGAGCGCATAGGTGACCGTCATCAGGTCGTCCGGGCCATCGCCCCGCAGGCCCGCGATCGATTCCCGAACTTCGAGCGCGTTGCCGCAGGCCACACCGAGCGGGCGGTCCATCGCAGTGATCAGGGCGACCGTGGGGCACCCACGCGCCGCCCCAAGCCCGATCATCGTTCGCGCGAGTTCGAGCGCACGCTCCGGATCGGGAAGAAATGCACCCGACCCGATCTTGACATCGAGCACCAGGCCATCGAGCCCTTCCGCCAGTTTCTTCGACATGATGCTGGCGCTGATCAGCGGAATCGATTCGACCGTCGCGGTCACGTCGCGCAATGCATAGAGTTTGCGATCGGCGGGGGCGATCTCGTCGGTCTGGCCGATCATCGCGAGCCCGATGTCGTGGACCTGGCGTTCGGCACGACGCAGCCCGAGATCGGTGCGGAAGCCGGGGACTGATTCAAGCTTGTCGAGCGTACCGCCGGTGTGTCCGAGCCCGCGCCCCGACATCATCGGGACGAGGACGCCGCAGGCAGCAAGCATTGGGGCCAGCAGCAGTGAGGTCTTGTCGCCAACACCACCGGTGGAGTGCTTGTCGATGATCGGGCGCGTTTCGTCGTCGAACCGGAGGCGATCGCCGGAGGCCAGCATGGCGTCGGTGAGCGCGGAGAGTTCGTCCGGCGCGAGGCCCCGGAACATGATCGCCATCGCGAGCGCGGCCATCTGGTAGTCGGGCAGCGATCCGCGGGTGTATGCGTCGATCAGCGCGCGCCACTCGTCTCCGGTCAGCACGCCACCGTCTCGCTTGCGTTCGATCAGGCGCGGGACGACCATTCACCCTCTGGGCGCAAGCCCGGTGCATGACAGGACAGAATCAATGTTTCAGCGACTGCTGGCCGTGTCGATCATGACCCTGATGGTGCAATCGCCATTGCGGTCGCAGGGCGACCCGGTCGCCGCAGGCCGAACGGCGATGAATGCCTACGACCTGACTGCGGCCCGCCGCCACCTCGAGGAGGCCGTCCGCCGTGACCCTGACGGGTATGAGGCCAATTGGCGACTCGCACTGGTGCTGGTCGACGTGGGCAAGCAGATTCGCGAGCCGGCCCGTCGAGCGTCGCGTGATTCAGTGTATCGCGCTGCCGAAAGCTACGCGAGACGTGCCGTGGCGGCCAACAGCGCCGATGCCGAAGGCCACTTTGTGCTGGCCAACGCCCTGGGGCGCCGCGCGTTGTCGCTTGGCAAGCGCGACCGCCTGAAAGCCGCCGCCGAGATCAAGGCCCAGGCGGAGCGAGCCATCGCCCTCGACGCCCGGCATCACGGCGCGTTGCACGTCCTCGGGCGGTGGCACGCCGAGATCAAAGGCTTGTCGAGCGTCGAACGGTTCCTGGCGAAGAACGTCCTCGGCGGCAAGGGGCTCGCCGCCGCGTCGTGGGATGAAGCGGAGCGGAACATGCAGCTCGCGGTGCAATACGGACCGAACATCATCTACCATCGCCTCGACCTGGCAGAGGTGCTGGATGCGCGCAAGAAATGGACTGCCGCCAAGGAGCAAGTCGATGCGATCGCTGCCATGACACCGCGCGACCCAAGTGACGTCCGCTATCAGGCGGAGGCGATGGCGCTCGGTGCACAGCTCGCGCGAAAGTTGCGCCCGTGAGCGCTGCCGTGCGAGCTGAGGCCGCGACGCTCCGCCTGGCGTTGCAGCGCGCCAATCGTGCGTACTACGACTTCGACGCGCCGACGATCAGCGACGCCGAGTACGACGTGATGTTTCGGCGGCTGCAGGCGATCGAGGCGGAATATCCGGAACTGGTGGTGCCCGACTCGCCCACCCGGCGGGTCGGCGGGTCTGTTGCGTCGCACCTGCCACGGATCGAGCATCGGCGTCCGATGTTGTCGCTCGCCAATGCCTTCTCAGATGATGAGCTCACGGCGTGGGAAGGCCGGATCGCCAAGATCGCGCCAGCGGTGCGAGAGGCGGGCTACACCGTCGAGGTCAAGATCGACGGGACGGCCGTCTCGCTGACCTACAGCCGGGGCGCGCTGGTGTCTGGTGCCACGCGGGGCAGCGGCACCGTGGGTGAGGACGTCACCGCCAATCTCAGGACCGTTGACGACATCCCGCTCGAACTCACCGGCGGGGGATGGCCCGACCTGCTGGAAGTGCGCGGCGAGGTGTATTACGTGCACGAGGCATTCCGCAAGCTGAATGCGCGTCGCGAGCAGGATGGCGAAGCACCGTTCGCCAACCCGCGCAACGCTGCGGCGGGATCATTGCGTCAGCTTGATCCCGCGATCACTCGCAGCCGGCGCTTGCGCTGCTTCGCATTCAACGTCGAAGTGATTGATGGCGGGGCCGTCGCGGCGACTCAGCACGAGGTGCTGGATCGACTCGAAGCGTGGGGCTTTCGGGTGGAGCCGCACCGTGTGGCGTGCGCCGATCTCGCCGCGGTGCAGGCTCGCATCGCCGAGCTCGAGACCATCCTGCCGACCCTCCCGTTCGA